>JAOUNV010000540.1 GCA_029880775.1 Nitrospinota bacterium
CGCTACATCCGCCCGCCGGGGGAGCCATTCTTTATCGATTTCGGCGCCAGGCGAGGCCAGGCGGCAGGCGGCAAGCCTGGCTCGGAAAAGCTGGAGGGAGAAGAGGCGCGGATGGCATGGATAATCAGCCCTGTGGAGGATATGCCATTAAACACCAGCGTTCATATAAAGGTCCGGCCAGGGCTGGAATCGGCCTTCGGAGCGGAAAAGGGAGTGGAGGAGCGGGTGGCCGGGCAATTCCACACATTCCCCTCATTTTACTTTGTTGGAATAGAGTGCCGTAACCTGAATAACACAACGATCTTCATTTACCCCGGTACGAATTGGTCGGAAGAAAGCCCATGCAATCCGATGCGGCCAATTTCCCTGAAATTTTCCACTCCGGTGGCCAAGGAAGATGTGGTCAAAGGGCTGGCCTTCACTCCAGACCTGGCCGGGGGCCGCAAGGATGTGGACGTGTGGGAGATGGTATATGGCTACACCCAGATTGGAAGGGTGAATCATAATGCCAACAGTAGGTATTATCAGCGCCTTCCTTTTCCGCTGAAGGCTGGCGCTAAGTACAGTATCAAGGGAGCAGTGAAAGACCTTTTCGGCAGGGATCTGGACGATCCGGTGGACATTACATTTTACATCGGTCATCGCCCACCAGATTTCAAGCTGGTCCACAAACAGGCGGTGCTGGAGCAGGGAGTAGACAGTGAGCTGCCACTATATATAACCAATATCGATGAAGTGACAACCTCATATACAAAGCTCACCCCCCAGGGGAGGGAATTCGTTCATGATTACGACAAGCCAATAAAGCCGCCTAAGGCTCAAGATGTATCCTTCGCCATTCCGCTTGATATCCGCCAGAAGCTCAATGGTCAGTCGGGGATTGTATACGGCAAAATACAGACGAAACCCGCCACTCACCGGCATGGATATGACAACACCTTCCTGGCCCAGGTGACGCCGTACCAGGTCCTGGTGAAAAAGGGGCATTTCAACACCATCGTATGGGTCACCGACATGAAAACGGGGGAGCCTGTTTCCGGCGCCCGGGTGAGCCTGTATGAAGATTCGTATACAAGGCTGGATGGGGAAAAGATCACATTGGCGGAGGGGGTGACGGATGAAAATGGACTAGCGGTCCTGGCAGGGTATTCGGAATACGACCCGAGCCTTGTACTAGGATCCAATTGGTATCATGATGACGCGCAAAGGCATTTTATCCAGGTTCGCAAAGGGGCGCGCTTGGCCTTCGTCCCCTTGGACAGTAACTTCCAGATAGATTCGTACCGTATCTCCGGATCGGTGTGGCCCCGCCAAAATCGGAAGAACGACCACATCCGCGCATGGGGCGCCACCCCACAGGGCATCTATCGCGCCGGTGACAGGATCGAGTATAAAATCTACGTTCGCAACCAGGATCTGAACACATTCACGCCAGCCCCCAAGGGAAAATATCAACTGACAGTGCATGATCCCATGGGCAAAAAGATCCACGAGCAGAAGGATATAACCCTGTCGGAGTTCGGTGCGTTTCATGGCGAATTCACCACATCAAAAAGCGGCGCCGTGGGATGGCACAGATTCACTCTGGAAGCGGATTTTGTAAAAAGGAAATGGACTCCGCTGCGTGTGCTGGTCTCCGACTTCACCCCATCCCCATTCAAGGTGGAGACGAGCGTAAATGGAGACCTGTTCCGCGCGGGGGATCAGATGGAAGTCACCGCCAGGGCCATGCTCCACTCCGGCGGGCCATACACCGGCGCCTCCGCCAGGATCACGGCGCAATTCCAGCAGACGGCCTTCACACCGAAGAATCAACTGGCCACCGGGTTCTACTTCCGCACCGGGTACAGCCATGGAAGATCCCAATTCTTCCAGGAGACGGCGCCCATGAGCGACAAGGGGGAGTTGAATAAAAAAATCTCGCTGGAGAAGATAAGTATTATCCATGGCCGGATATCGGTGGAGGCGGCGGTGGCCGATGACCGGGGCAAGAACGTCACCTCCATGGCGCGCATAGAGTACCGGGGCAGGGACAGGCTGGTGGGGCTGAAAAACACTCGTTGGCTATACAAGTCCAGGGAGGAATCCGCCGTGGAGTTTCTGGTGGCGGACGATCTGGGCGAGCCTGCGCCGGGAGTGGATGTCCATCTGGCCATTGTGCGACGGGAAATCAA
>JAOUNV010000541.1 GCA_029880775.1 Nitrospinota bacterium
CCCTCCGATGTATATCCTGACCGGAAAGAACGCCAACATCCCAAAAGAGGCGGTGGCCCTGGGGACTATCCCCCACACACCGGTGATGGCGGGAACAAGACGTATCCTCCATCGGAAGATTCAGATTCCTAAAGAGCCTGGCGAATACACTGTTATAATACATGGCAGGCTCGGCGACACAGAACTGAAGAAAACATTTGCCACCACGGTGGCGCCGTAGTGTGTATGATCAACATGTAGTAATTAACTTAACGGCTACAAGTGCCTTACCTTATAAGCCTTAACTTACATTCACCCAGGGCTTGGGCTTGTCGAGCCGTTCTGCTTGCCGCATCCACGATAACTTTCTTCCTCCCCCTCCCCGCCCTCTCTGCCGACCTTTCCGGCGCGAAGTTGGTTATGGCCGGGTCTTATGTAAACCAGAACGAGTTTGGTAATATCGATCTGTTGCGGGATGGCCAGGAGTATTGGTTGACGCTCGACGACTTTATCAAGATGGCCGGTATCCGCTTCGAGAAGAAGGGGGATTTCCTAGAGTTCGTCACACCCATCGGCGCCGCCCGCCTGCCGAAGGAGTCCATGGGAGAGTTCGACGGCCGCTCTTACATATCGGCGGAATTACTGCTGGAGAAGTTCAATATCCAGGCTACCTTCAGCCAGATGGATTACGCGATTATCCTGGATATCCCCTGGCGGCCCGGCGCTCCACTGGCTGACGAAGTGGGCGATGAGGCCGAACTGGATGTCGTGAAACCTGACATCAGGTCCACTGCCGGAGCTTTGGGCTTTTTCCGCGCCCAGGGCGACATGAAGCAAGACTCAAACGTCGATACTGACGCCTGGAATGGGACCGCCGATATGGGCGGAAGGCTGGTGGGGGGAACATGGTTTTTGGGGGCTCGCGGCGCCAGGGGGCTGGATCCATGGCTGGACCGCTATTTCTGGAACAGGGAATTCGAAAAGTCGGTGGTCAGGTTAGGTTTTCATAATATCCAACTGCATTCATTTTTCACCAGCCATCAGTTCAACGGCGCCCAATGGGCCTACAACAATATGGGAATCGCGCCTTATACCGATTTTTCCGGGAGCAACACTCTCGAATCGATGTTGCAGGAGGATTCCGGGGAAAATATCAATATAATCCGGCACGATGGCCACCCCGGCGGGATCGCGGAACTGCGGATCAATGACAGAACCGTGGCCTATGCGCGGGTGGGGTTGGATGGTCGTTACGAATTCCTGGATATACGGAAGTCGGGCTGGGGATTGCTCAGCGTGAAAGTGCTCTTATACAAACGAAGTATCAGCGAAGTTCCCACCGCCGTTGTGGACCTGACCCGGATGCAGGCGGCCCAGAGCCTCAAAATGGGGGAGCTTATGATTCGGGCCGGCCTGGGGAGGATCCGAAACCCACAGGTCGTTGTCCCTTCCCAGGTCAAGGAGTATGGTGTCGGCTTTTTGCATGGACGATATGGGTTTACCGAAAACGTGACACTGCTGGGGGCCGCCCAGAACAGGAGTGAGGATGAAATTGAGTCGCTGGCAGGGCTGCGGATCAGCCTGGGAAAACATTGGGCCTGGTCTGTGGACGCGGCCAGCCATGATGGGACCATGGCCTACTCTTCAGAGCTTCGCGGGATGGATAAAAACTGGGAATTCTGGCTGCGCAACCTTCGGATGGAAAATGGCTACGGTGTCAATATCGTCACGATAGATAATGGTTATATCGAAACCGAAGAGCACGACCACTATATGCAGTCGCTCTACCAGGTTTTTGATTCATTTAAAATAGGCCTGTTCGGCAGAGACGCGAAACGCAGATTGGTCGAGGATATTAAATATGTCTTGCCCGGATTTTATTTCACCCCAGGCTACAGCCTATCACTGAGCGCCGTGCCGAACCTGGACGGGGAATACCGGGTATCTGGCCTGTACAGCCTGGCGTCAGACAAACGGCTTTCCTTGATATTCGAGAACCATCAATACAACGTCTCCTTGTATTACGACATGTCGCCCCGTCATAACTTCACGGCGGTGTACGAGTACAACGATATCACCCGCGACACCATAGGGCTGGTTAATTTTTACTGGTTCTTCCACCAGACAAACCAGAGCCATTTGAACTTGGGCGTGAGCCATAACACAGGTTATCCGGGTCTGGTTGCGGGGCTG
>JAOUNV010000542.1 GCA_029880775.1 Nitrospinota bacterium
TGCCTAGTGGAATCGCATACTCGCTCGACATGCTGTTACCGATCGTCAAATTACGTAGCCTTCATTACAGCAAGGAATTCGATCTTGTGAACCATTGGGCGCGATGGTATTTCTATTTCCATCAGCTGATGGGCTGGGCTCTGGCTTTGTTCCTCGCGGCGGGTTTATCCGGCTTGACGAAAAGGTAAGCAGCGCAGTGAAATGGCAGGGGAGGGCGACCCTAGCCTGTATACCTTTGCACGATGGCCAGGAAGTTGTCTGATACCACAGGTTGGGTCATAAAATCGGATGCGCCCATGCTCAATGCGGCCCGGCGCAGGTTTTTGTCCGGGTGGGGGCCCTGGCTGGGCGAATAGGCCATGGGAGCGGTGATGATGACAGGCACCTCTGAAAGCCTGGCGTGGGACTTCATCCAGTCCAGCAGAGAAAACCCGTCCAGCCTTTGCAGGTTCACTCCTGCGATCACCAGGTCCGGGGCGATACGCTCCAAAGTTTGCAAGGCTGTGTGCCCATCCTCGGCCTCGATGACTTCCACCCCTTCCAGATCCCGGATCATTTCTCGCATCGATCGACGAATAGACTCGTCGCTATCCGCCAGCAACACCAAGCGCCTAAACCCTGGGAGGACGACCGAAAACAGGCTCCCTTCCCCTGGTGTAGAATCTACTTCCAGCTCCCCTCCGTGAGCGCTTATGATGTCGCGGCTGAATGGAAGGCCCAGGCCAGATATCCTGTCAGAGGCCCCTAGGGCATAGGGGCTGGCTTTGTGGTCGAATAAATCTGGAAGGACCTCGGGGCTGATCCCCTTGCCGGTATCTCTGACACCGATCTCGTTTCTCTCCCCTTCCTTGCGGAAGACACTGATGGCCCCCCCCTCTTGGGTGAACTTAACAGCGTTGGCTAAGAGGTTGTGGATCACTTCGCCCAGGAGGGCCGGGTCCGCCACCACCACCATATCGTCCGGTATATCGTTGGATATGCGGATGTCCTTTTTTTCCGCCAAGTGGGAAATGTTGGAGATATGCTGATCCGCCAGGGAGCGGATGGTAATGATTTTTTTCTGAACCGAGATTTTTCCGGTACGGAGAGCGGAGAGCTTTAGCAACTGGCCTATCAGGTTCAATAGACCCTCGATGGTGGCCTGTATGTTAGAGAGTATCTCCTCCCTTCTCTTTGGCGCCAGATCGGAGGATTCAGCCGATTTCATAAATTCCACCAGGCCCAGTACACTGGATAGGGGGGAGCGGAGGTCGTGGGAGACCAGGGTCACAAACTTGTCCTTTAGCCGGGTGGCGTTCACCGCCCTGATTTTCTGGCGGCGAAGCTCGAATGTCATCTTGAACTCGTTGCGCAGATGCAACTCCACGAAATAGTTGGCTGTGGCGCCGAAGGCGGCCATAGCGAGCAGCAACTCCAGGTGTTTGGTCACGGGCACGAATGGATCAATGAATAGACTCATGACTATCCCGTAGCCGATGATCATCAGTACGGAGGTGATGGCGTTCCAGACGTACCCCTGCCATATGATGGCGTTTGTGATCGATATCATCAAAAACGTAGAGCCGAAATAGACCAGTTGGGCCTGGGGTGTTTGGATCATTCCCAGCAGGGCCAGGGCGCCCCCCTCCGCCGCCAGCAGCCCCAGGCTGGCCAAAGGTTTTATCCATCGCCGGGCAAAAGAAGCGAAGGAAGCCGCGGAGAGAAGAAGGAGAATGGGTATCACAACCATGAACCGGATCATGAAAGCCTGCTCGATAAAAGCGGGAAAATCGCGATAATCGCTGAGGAAAAAGAGGCCATAGATGGCCGCGCCAAGGATACCTAGAACCCTGTAGATGAAAATCGAATTCTCGAAGCTGGCGTTCTGGTATTTCTCCTCCATGTCGTGGGAGAATCGCAGGTCAAGGAAGGACTTATTCATCCGCGGAAAATATACAAAATGTTATGAGAAACTTTCTTCATTACTATAATATCTAAAGGTAGGGGCAATGCGAAAAGTCATTCGCCATACCCATCGGGGTTTTCCTTCATCCAATTCCATGCTGTTCCAATGATTGTATCGATATCGGCGAATTTCGGTCGCCAGCCCAAAACGCGCATCGCTTTTTCGCTGGAGCTTATCAGGGTGGAAGGGTCACCGGGCCGCCGGGGAGCCGACAGTGTGTTAAGC
>JAOUNV010000104.1 GCA_029880775.1 Nitrospinota bacterium
TCTTCGCCCCAGCACTGGCCGCCAGGGAGAAATTGACCCCAGAGGATGTGGAGCGGCGGATTGATTATGTGCATGGCGCCTCCATGTTGGTGACTAAAAGTTGGATGGATAATGTGGGGCTGATGTCGGAGGAGTATTTTCTGTATTTCGAGGAACTGGAATGGATGAGGCGCGCAGAGGGAAAATACACGATGGCCCATGCCGAATCCAGTATCGTATACCATAAGGGTAGCCAGTCTATCGGCGACAGCAGCGACATAGGAAAAAGAAGCTATGTATGCGATTACTATTACGCTCGCAACAGGCTGCTGTTCACGCGCAAGTATTATTCCTATCTACTCCCGTCCATATACCTGATTCTTATATTGGATATTTTTAGGAGAATCTTGAAAAGACAGCCAGATCGCGCCTGGATGATCGCCTCATTGCTTTGGGGAAAAAACGATCTTGGAGGCGGGCAGGATAGGCTATAGCCCACTGGGCCGACCAGATGTCAGCGGCCTCCCTCAATCACCTGGAATAACTTTTCTGAATCGAGGATAACGATCTTTTTCCCCTCCACCTTGATCAGACCGTTGACTTTCATTTTCTTCAGGCCGCGCTCCACCACTTCGAAGGAAGTGCCAATAAGCTCGGCGATATCCTGCCTGGTCACCGGAAGAGTAAAGGAAAGCCCTTCCTTGGTCTGCTTGCCTATTTCGCCGCCAAATTTTAACAGGAACCTGGCCAGCCTTTTCTCCACACTCTCCACGGCCATGGAACCCATGTTGTCCGCCAGGTCTCTTAGCTTGGCGCCCAGGCCCGCCACCATTTCCAACAAGGCGTCAGGATTTATGCGCAGAAAGGAGATGAAAAGATCCCCCGGTAGGGCGCCCACCACGCAATCATCCATGGCTATGGCCGTGGCTGGATATGGCAGTTTGTCTATCACAGCGAGCTCCGCCACCAGCCCCCCAACTCCGAAAATTCCCAATATGGCGTTTTTGCCGCTGGGAAACTCCTTGACCACTTTCACCTTGCCATCGGCGATGATGAACACGCTGTGGGCCGGCTCCCCCTCATCAAACAGCCTTTCGCCCTTTTTGTACTTTTTCCACACCATTTGCTGAGCAAGCTCCGCCAAAACGCTATCGGTCAGAACAGCGAAGAACTCAACTCTCTTTAGAGTCTCAAGTTCTGGGGTGACATCTTTTGTGGGCATGGATAAAGCCTGCAAATCATTCGGTTTTCAGATAATGATGAGAACAAGTATAGCATGGAACGCAAAGAATGAATCGAAGAGTGGTGATGGCAGCGAGAGTCTGGAGTCTAATCGTGATGGGGGCGGACGATGCGATTGGACTGCACCCCATCGATTGGACTTTAATCCGTCATTATTAGGGTGTACTCCAGATACAGTTCTTCCGCCTATCCTGGCAATGAATCTTCATCCTGTATGGCGCTTTTGCCGCGGGGAACCCCCAGGCCACTTTCACCTTCCCATCGGCGATGATGAACACGCTGTGGGTATGCCCACCGGAGTCGAGAAAAAATCGCCCGTGGATTAAATCTTCATCCTTCCAGACAGCGCCTTGGACAAGGTCATCTCATCTGCGTATTCCAGGTCGCCCCCCATCGGCAGGCCCCGGGCGATGCGGGTGACCATGGTCTCCATCGGCGCCAAGGTCTTTGAAATATACATGGCGGTGGCTTCCCCCTCCATGTTCGGGTTAGTGGCCACGATCACTTCCTTCACGCCTCCCTGTTTCACCCGAGCCGCCAGCTCCGTGATTTTCAGCTCCTCCGGGCCGATCCCCTCCAGTGGGGAGAGCACTCCCATCAGCACGTGGTACACCCCTCTAAAGTCTCCCACTTTTTCTATGGAGTAGACATCATGAGGCTCCTCCACCACGCAGATTATCGATTTGTCCCGCTCAGGGTCTGCGCAAATTCCGCATGGGTCGCTCTCCGTGATGGAGAAGCAGACCGAGCAGAGCGCCACCTTCTCCTTTACCGCGATGATGGCGTCGGAAAGCTTTTTCGCGTTTTTGGCGGGTGACTTAAGTATATGAAACGCCAGGCGCTCGGCGGTCTTGCGTCCCACTCCTGGCAGCTCCTGCAACGTCTCGGTCAGCTCGTCCAGGGACTTGGGGCCTTTCATTAATAACGCCCTATGTCAATCCGGGGATCATCCCGGAGAGCCCACCGGACACTCTGCCCAATTCCTCCTCACGGGCCTTGCGCGCCTTATCCAGTCCATCGTTCACCGCCAGGGTGATCAGGTCCTGCAATGTATCCGGGTCTTCCGGGTCCAGAAGCTCCTTGTCGATGGTCACCGACTTTAGCTGGTATCCCATGGTCACAACGGTTTTCACCTTCCCCTGGCCGGCCTCACCGTCCACGGTTTTTGTTTTCATCTCCTCCTGCGCGTCGGCCAGTTTTTTTTGCACTTGCTGCGCCTGGCGCATCATGTTTCCAAAACCTTTCATATCATTATCTCCTCAAATATTTGATTAATACTGCGGCAGGCTTCACGCCCCCTTGATCGGCTGGACATCCACCACCTCCATGTTGCTGAATATTTCCATCGCCTCATTGATTATAGGACTATCCACCATTTGCTTTTTCAGTGAACGTTCCCTCTCCTCGAGGCGCCTGGCGCCGCCATCGTCACAGTTTTTTTTTACTCCGTGATACTCCACCACCACCCTGGCAGTGGGGCAGACCAATTTCCTGGCTACCTCCTGCAAGGTGGCCTTCAGGTCCGGATCCTCCAGTTGCTCCAGGCTGTGCATGTCTGTGACTTTTATCACCACCACCTCGCCTTTCATCTGGGCCGTGGCGTTATCCATGATACCCAGCAGCATGGGCCTGGCCTCTTTGAACGCCTCCAACAGCGCCTCCGGACCCGCTCCCGCCCCGCTGACGGCCATCTGTATATTCTCCGGCGCGGGCGCCAGGTTCGTTTCTTGTTCAATGGCGGGCGCGCCGCTCATGGGAAACCGAAACGGTTCCTCCACTTCTTCTTTCTCCGCCCGAGCCTGCGCCCTGGTCACTTCGGCAATGGCCTCGTCCAAGCTGGCCACGCCTCGCTTTTCCCCCAGCCGTAGCAGCCCCATCTCCATGGTCAGGTGGGGTTGGGCCGAATATTTCATGTTGCGCATGGTGTCGGAGAGAACGTTGAAAAACCGCTGCAACTCGTCGTACTCTAAAGTCGTCGCCCATTCGGTGAGTTTCGCCTTCTCTTTCTCCTCACGGCCAGACATAGATCCGGGCGTCAGCCGGGCCGCCATGATGTCCCGCACCAGGGCCGCCACATCCTCCAGGAATGCGGCAGGGTCCGCTCCACTGGCGGACACGGCGGAAGCCGCAGTCATAAGGCCTCCCATATCCCTGGCAGTCACGGCGTCCATGAGCGTGGACATGGTGGCGTTGTCCACCAGCCCCAGCGCTGTTTTCACCTCCTCGTCCCCCACCTCCCCGGCGCCGTAAGCCTCCGCCTGATCGAACATGGACTGCGCGTCGCGCATGGAGCCTCGGGCCCTGCGGGCGATCAGCTCCACAGCCGATAGAGACGCCTTGATCCCTTCCTTCTCGGCTATCAGGCTCAGGTGATCCGCTATTTCTTTCATGGAGAGAGCCTTGAACTCATAGCTTTGGCAGCGGCTCAGGATCGTCTCCGGCACCTTCCCCTGCTCCGTGGTGGCGAAGATGAACACCACGAACTCCGGCGGCTCCTCCAAGGTTTTCAGCAGGGCGTTGAACGCCTCCTTGGTGATCTGGTGCACCTCGTCGATGATGTACACCTTGTATCTGCTTTTGGACGGAGTGAACATGATCCTTTCGCGCAACTCGCGAATGCTGTCGATCCCCCGGTTAGAAGCGCCATCTATCTCCATCACGTCCATGGCGTTTCCCGCGGTGATCTCCATGCAATTATCACATTCCAGGCATGGCTCCGATGTGGGGCCGGACTTGCAATTCAAGCTTTTGGCCAGGATCCTGGCGGTGGTGGTTTTCCCCACACCACGGGTGCCGGAAAAAAGGTACGCGTGTCCTATCCTCTTTTTCTCCAGGGCGTTGGTGAGCGCACGGACGATGTGGCGCTGTCCCACCATCTGGGAAAAGGTCATGGGCCGAAACTTTCTGGCCGTTACTGTGAACTTGTCCGCCAACTCTTCCCTCCATGTCGATCCACAGGTCGACTGTTATGAATTCACCTATTCTAGCAGTTTGAAAGGGGAGTTGAACAAGAGATATCGCAAGACATCCCGCATCTATGGAGTTGTGAATTATCCGGTATGGTACACCGCATCAGCGCCCGGATATTTTTTCAGTTCTCCTGATGCCTTTACCCAATTTACACAGCTTGGTCTTTTTCCGTGGCGCCCAGTTGGGCAAAGGAACCAGAATGCAGCTAAACTTCGTAGTGAAGTTCTAGTGAATGCGTCTGGCGTAAACAATACATTGGGAGAAGGTCGGCCAACGAGCTGATTGAATATAACGAAGAGCGTCCACATGAGTCGTTGGGAGACCTGTCGCCAGTTGAATATCTGGTGTCGGTAAAAACCCCGGATGTTTCAATTTAGTGTGGCCTAAAAAAGGGAGGCTTACACTGGGACAAACAGTGGCAAGTTCTCTTATGCGCCCAAATCAACCTTCCGCCCCCCCTTCCCCGGCCAGCTGCCCGCAGGTGGCCAGTTGCCCACAAGCCGCCAATATATCCGCGCCCTTGCTATCGCGGATCATCACGGTGTGGTTCTTTTCCACCAGCCACTCCTTGAAGCGCCTCACATCCTCGCTGGTGGGGCGGGCGAAGGGTATCCCGGCGGTCTGGTTGAACGGGATCAGGTTGATCTTGGAGGGAAACTTTTTCGCGAACCGGCTTAAGCCCTCGGCGTCTTTTTTCGAGTCGTTGACACCTTTTAGCAGCACATACTCCAGAGTGATCCTTCGCCCCTGGGGCAACGGGTAGACCGCCAGCTTTTCCGCCAGGGCGTCCATGGGATATTTTTTCGTTATCGGCATGATCCTCTCCCTGGTGGCGTCGTCCCCCGCGTTCAGAGATACGGCCAGCTTCACCTTGGGTAACTCACGCCCCAGCCGTTCCATTCCCGGCGCCAGGCCCGCTGTGGAGACGGTAATCTTCCTGACCCCCACCAGTTGGTATTCCGGATCGATGATAAGCTTCAGCGCATGGATGACGTTGTCTATATTGTCCAGCGGCTCCCCCATCCCCATCAGCACCAGGTTCGTGATTCTCTTTTCATCCGAAAGCTCCCGCGCGCGGATCACCTGGTCCACGATCTCCGCCGCGTCCAGGTTCCGTGTGAAGCCGGAGGCGCCGGTGAGGCAGAAGGCGCAAGCCAGCTTGCAGCCGACCTGGGTGGAGACGCACAGGGTCCGGCGGGCGCCTTCCGGGATGAGGACCGACTCCACCGCCAGCCCGTCCTGCAGGGCGAAGAGGAACTTGACGGTACCATCGGCGGAGACCTGCCGCGATTTTTCCTTCAAGCAGCCGATGTACGCCATTGTGTCGAGTTTTTCCCTGAACCTCAGGGAAATGTCCGTCATCTGATCAAAATCGCAGACGCCTCGTCTGAACACCCAGGCGGCCATCTGCTTTGCGCGGTAGGGTCGTCCATCCATCTGAGCTACGAAATCCGACAACTCCTTGTATGAAAGCCGCTTAAGATTTATCTTGTTCATTAGCGTTAATTCCAGTGTTGCTTTATATGGTAGAATGACTGTAACCTAATATTTCTTTTCCGGGGTGTGAATAGTATAGTGAATATTCGCGAAAGCATATACATTTTAGTCGTTTTGGGGATTTTGTCGGGCTGCGCTTCCACAGAAGTGGACAAGGCTTTCAGAGGCGATATGGAATCTTTCAAGGAAACAACGGTGATTGTGGGATATTGCCAAAGTTGCCATGTCCATCGAAAGTTCAATCCATCCACCCACCTGATCCAAAAGCCGCCCTTGTACAAGGAGCCTCCTTTCACAGAGGCCTCCGATTGCAAGACATGCCACTCCATCAAAAGAAACATCTGGAACGACATCGTTCAGGTGACAATATTCCCTAACGGTTCACTGGTGGAGTCGGAATGAAGGGAAAGGTGAAAGTGGGCATCATCGGCGCCGGTGAAGGCGCCAGCTTTCTTATGGAAATCCTCAAGGACAACCATGAGACCCGGATCGCAGGGATCGCCTACCGATCCGAAAACAGGCCAGCAGTCTTCGAGGCGAAAAAACTCGGTATAGAGCTGTACAAGGATTTCAGGGATCTGGTTGAGGCGCCGGATATCGAGATTATCATCGATGTCTCCGGGAACCCCGATGTGGAGAAATACCTGGAAAACGACAAAAAATCGAAAGCCCAGTTGCTCTCCCCCCTGGGGACATGGCTGCTGTGGAGGCTTTTGGAGGAGAGCAAGACCAGAGAGCGGGAAACTGCCCGCAACCTGACCGAGCAACAGGTGCTCTACAGCGCCGGAGTCATGCTGGCCTCCGCTGCCAACACCCGCCAGACGCTGGATCTGATCATGGAGTCCGCCCTGAACATTATCGACATGAGCGCCGGCACTCTGGCCCTGTACACCGAGGAGGAGAGCGCCATGACGATAAGCGCCAGCCTTGGCTTCTCTGAGGACGCCCTGCCGATAGGTTTTAAATGGAGGCTTCGTCCCGGCGGGCTCACTGGCCATATCCTCTCCAACAACCATCCAACGGTAATAGAGGATATCGAAGCTGTGACCGATTTTGAAACTCAACCGCTGCTGGATATTGGGGTGCGGTCGCTCATCGCCACGCCTTTGAAAGTGACAGGAAAGATAGTAGGTATCCTCTATGTGAATGATTTCAAGACCCGTAAGTTCACTCCAAGAGAGATAAATATCCTGAGCCTGCTGGCGTTGCAGGCCGCCGCCGCCATAGACAAGGCTCTGCTTC
>JAOUNV010000543.1 GCA_029880775.1 Nitrospinota bacterium
TCTCCCAGCGTGGCTTGTTCTCTTCTTTGACTAATCGCAGCGCCTCGTCGCGGGTCATGACTCCATCGCGCACCTGGTGGCTGCGGAAGGTGTCGTGCTCTGTGAACCCGGCCACTGTGTAATAGATGTAGTTATAAAAGGGCACTGTGCCATCGCCGATGCGCCATGTGGTGGTGGTGTCTGGCGACAGCTCCCAGTTGTATTCGTCTATCAAGGTGGAATTCACCTGCTGCTCCTCCCATGTCGCATAATCGAAGGTGTACACATAGTCGTGCTCGATCATATATGAGTAGTAGAAGGCGGACATGGTGTCCAGCAGGGATGTGTTGATATACGCCGGGTTGCGGGCGTATTGCTTCAAATAGTAAGAGAGTAGCAACAGCTTGTTGATCGACGATATGCCATAGGGGCGCGGTGTGGCCTGGTTGACGCCGCTAAAGCCCTCCTTGAACTGGGCTCGTTCATAGCGCATGTTCTCCGAAAATATGATAACGCTGGCCCCGGTCTGCTCCATCACCTGGTAGGCGTAGTGATAGAAGTGTTTGTCGCCCGCCATGAAGAGCGGGATCATCCCCAGCTCCGGTTTTTTCAGCCAGGCCATTACGTTCTTGCGGATATGCTCCCGCTTCATCTTGATATCCGCGGAGATGAGGATATGCTCCACCCCCAGCTTGCCGCACAGCCGCGCCTGGTTGCGCCGGGCCAGGTCTGTCACCATTCCCCAGTCATAAGTGAACGCCACAGGGTTCATCCCCAGCTCTTTTTTGATGACATGCAGGCCGTAGCTGGAGTCTCTCCCGCCACTGAAGGCGAAGACGCAGTCGGGTCCGCCATCCGTTCGCCGGTGGGGGGCCAGGATTTTCTCCAGCGCCTCGATACCTTTGAGTGGCCCATATGAGTGTGAGTACGCCTTGCAATAGCTGCACTCCCCTTTCTCATCGAACTCGATAAAGGGCATCGTCTCCGGTAGGATGCATTTCGTGCAGCGGCGCAGTTGAGCTTTGGTGGGGTCTTCCCGTTCAGAAAGATCCACGATCTGTATAGGCCGTCTTGGGCTGTCGCCGTTCTCGTTCTCGCCAGCCTCACCGGTCAAAGAGAATGTTTCCACAGTCATCTCCGCCAGGTCCACTGTCAGCCCCTCCCCGGCGCGCAGCTGGGCGGCTTCCCCTTTAAGCTTCAATACCGGGGTAAGCTCGTACCCTAAGAACTGGTTTAGTATGTGCTCTTCCGACGCGAAGACGAAGGCCCCGGCGCCCTGGGCGGTGTATAGCGATCCGTTGTTGGTGGCCAGCAGCATGTTGTTGGTGTTTTCCATGAACAACGCCAGCGATGCCATCCCTTCCAGCTGCCCGAAGCTCTTTTGCGCCGCCTTGATATACGACCCGGTCTCCCTGTAATACATATCCACCATCGCCAACAGCGCCTCCGTGTCCACCTCGCACTGTCGGTTCAGCTCCGGGAACTTTTTCCAGATCGCGTCGTCGTTGGTGATGATCCCGTTGTGCACCCCCACAAGCCCGTTTTTTATCACAGGCTGGTTGTTTGCCGGCAGAGTCTGGCGGCCGTTGGTGACCAGACGCGCATGCCCGATGAGGGCGGATGGTGGGGCTTCGCTTGAGAAGGGGTCATCACAGGAGGAGCCCCCCCCACATGAAGAGCCTCCACTGCAGGAGCTTAGGATCCTTTTGGATGTCGACCCGGCCCCGAAAAGGTCGTTATATTCCGGCAGGTCCATCATATCGGTGGCGCACATCGCCTGCTTGTATACGGTTATCTGGCCATCTTTGCGCATGGCCAGCCCCGCAGCTTCCTTGCCTCTGGTTTCCGATAGGCTGAACAGCAGGTTCACCAGCTCCTGAAACTGGCCGGAGCCGAGGTCCAGTTCCGGCTTCACCGCCAGACCGAATATACCGCACATAAGTTGTTATTCCATTCAGGTTTCGCCACCCATGAAAGGGGCGTAGATAAAAAAGATATCTTATCACAAGCGGCGGAGGGGGAATTATCGTCCCACACCCCGCCAGGCCTGGGACGGTAAAAAACAAAAGCCCATTTCTTCTTCGCGGTGTCTATTCATAACGCCTCCCCTTTCCCTTTACATCACCCTCCATCTGGCTCATATTTAATCAAAATGAGGGAGAGCGCCGTGGGGAAAACGATACATTTA
>JAOUNV010000544.1 GCA_029880775.1 Nitrospinota bacterium
GGCTTCCCTCGCCTGGGCGGCCAGGGTCGCCTTCAAGATTATTGTTCTGGCTTCTTTAGGATTTTCTTCTAAAAACCTTCCCAGCTTCTCATTCACCAGCTGGGCCACTATTCCCTGAACCTCAGCGTTACCCAGCTTGGTTTTGGTCTGCCCCTCGAACTGTGGCTCCGGAAGCTTCACGGAGAGCACCATGGTCAGTCCCTCGCGCACATCTTCGCCAGTGATGGCGGTATCCTTTTTTATCAGATTGTTCTTGGTGGCGTAATTGTTCAGAGTTCTGGTGAGGGCTGAGCGGAAACCGGCCAGATGGGTGCCTCCTTCCCTGGTGCGTATGTTATTGGCAAAGGAGAATACATCTTCCTTATATCCATCGTTGTAGAGCATGGCCAGCTCCACTATTATTTTATTCTTCTCCCCTTCGATATACACAGGATGGGGAATCAGCCTATTCTTGTTGCGGTTTAAAAACTCCACAAAGGAGGATATTCCACCCTCATAGTGGAACTGATGTTCCTTGCCATTCCGTTCATCCAGGATATGGATCCGGATTCCCTTATTCAGATAACTAAGTTCTCGAAGTCGTTCAGAGAGTATTTCGAAATTAAACTCTGTATCCGGGAATATCTGGTCATCAGCCTTAAAGATTATCTTTGTGCCGCTTTCCGTGGCGACACCCATCTCCTTCATCGGCTCCACCGGAATTCCTCTTTTAAAAGATTGGGAATATACCTTCCCTCCCCTTCGAATCTCGCAGTAGAGGCTAGATGAGAGCGCATTAACAACCGACACACCAACTCCGTGAAGACCGCCGGAAACCTTGTAGGTTTTATTGTCGAATTTGCCTCCGGCGTGGAGCATAGTAAGCACTACCTCCGCCGCCGATGTGTTGGTCTCCGGATGGATATCTACGGGAATGCCTCTGCCGTTGTCGGATATGGTCACAGAGTTGTCTATATGGATCAACACTTCCACATCCGAGCAGAATCCTGCGAGAGCTTCGTCTATAGAGTTATCCACCACCTCAAATACAAGGTGACTCAATCCACGAAGGGTGGTGTCCCCGATGTACATGGAAGGGCGCTTTCTGACCGCCTCCAATCCTTCAAGGATCTTTATCGATTCAGCTTCGTACTTATTCTCTATGTCTTTCATATATATATATATTCAGAAGTAGTCATAACTGGAACAAAGCTGTGCAAAACCAGCCTAACCTATTGTAGCTTAAGGAGGTTATTTTATCCACAGGTTGAACAGTGAAAATAGAGAAAATGGCTGTGCGTACCTGGGTACCGAATTTGCCAGCATCTATTAAATATCTTTTCCACAGTTTCACTACAGATCCAGAATCCTTTTTATTTCGCTTATCTCGTTGTAAAGCTGCGTGTTGACCTCAATTTCGTTCTTTATCTTGGAAACGGCGTGCAAAGCTGTCGTGTGATCCCGCCCGCCGAAGGAGCGCCCGATCTCAGGTAAAGAAGCGTTTGTGAATTCACGGCAAAGGTATATGGCCACATGTCTTGGCAAGGCTATGTTTTTGGACCTGCTTCTAGACTTTAAGTCTACTATTTTCAATCCATAAAAGTTCACCACGGCTTTCTGAATCTGCTTGATATCCAGCATACGGACCACTTCGCCATATATCCCCTTGATCGTTTCCTGGGCCAGCTCTATATTGATGGGGCGGTTGGTCAGCGATGAATAGGCCATCACCCGGGCCAGGCTTCCTTCCAGTTCCCTGATGTTGGATTTGATTTTTTCCGCCAGGTACGCAGCCACATCGTCATCCATATCGAACCCGCTACGTTTGGATATCTGCTTTAAGATGGCGATTTTTATCTCCAATTCCGGAGGCTGTATATCGGAGATAAGACCAAAGGAAAAGCGGGAACGAAGCCGCTCCTCCATGTTTTTCATGTCCTTGGGGATTTTGTCTGATGTGACAACTATCTGTTTTTTAGCTTCATACAGCGTGTTGAAAGTGTGGAAAAACTCCTCCTGGGTCCGCTCCTTGCCGGCGATAAACTGGATGTCGTCCACCATCAAAACATCCAGGCTCCTGTATTTCCTCCGAAAGTTTGGCATGGAGCCTTGTTGCAAGGAGTTGATCATGGAGTTCACGAACTTCTCCGAGGTCATATACAAAACATTGGCTTTCGGATCTTTACG
>JAOUNV010000545.1 GCA_029880775.1 Nitrospinota bacterium
TTTGTCATCTGGTTCCCGCTCGTTGGAGATATGTCATGAATCCTGCCATTAGCTATGGTAATTACCCTGAAAATGAAATTCTTTCTGCCATCGAAGACGCCCCTGCGTATGTTTACAAAGTAATCTTTGAAAAGGGCGCCGCTCCTGTCCAGTTCCACTCCCCCAGCTGCGAGGCCATCCTGGGCTACAGCCCGGAGGAGTATGAGCAGGATCCTTTTCTCTGGCTGAACATGGTCCATGAGGAAGACCAGGAGATGGTCCGGGAATTCATGGAATCCGTGCAAAGCCACGAGACGGATTTGTGCTCTGAGATAACCCATCGCATACGCAGGAAGGACGGGGCGGTGATCTGGGTCCTTAACCGCCTGACCCTGAGGGTGGCCAGAAATGAAGGGGTCTACTGGATCTGCGGGGTGGTCCTGGACGTCACCCGTCAAAAGATGCTTGCCCAGGAGCTTCACAATAGCGAGAGGAGCTATCGGGCGCTTTTTGATAACGCCGACGACATGGTGTTTACCTGCGATTCATCGGGAGTTATCACCAGCATGAACGGCGCAGGCCTGAAATTGCTGGGGTACGACGGCGAAATGGTGAATGGCAAGCATATCCTGGGCCTGACCCACAAGCTGCATCTGGAGAAAACCAGGTCACTGTTGAAGAGCCGAATCTGCGTGGGCAAGAAAGGCGAGCCTATCGAGATAATCGCAAAAAACAGGCTGGGGGGCCAGGTTCCGCTGGAGGTGAGCGTGCGCCAGCTGCCTGACGGTCAGTTTCTGGCGATAGGAAGGGACATAACCAACCACAAGGCCAACGAAGCTTTTAGCTCTCACCTTATTTCCACGTTGAAGGAAAGGGTGAAGGAGCTTGATTGCCTTTATAAAATATCCGCCATGACAAGCGAGCATGGGGCCAGCCTGGAGGAAATATTTCAGGGGGTCGTCGCAAACCTTTCAACCGCATGCAATTATCCTGAAATAGCCGCAGCCAGGGTTCTGTATGGAGATTATGAGGTGGCAAGCGAAAACTACCAGCCTACAGAATGGACGCTGTCAGAAGGGATTTACATATCGGGCGAACCTGTGGGCAAGGTTGAAATTGTTTTGCTGGAACAAAGGCCTCCCCAGGATATCGGCCCATTCCTCCGGGAGGAATTGAATCTGCTCTTATGTGTCTCCCAAAGGCTGGGAGTGGTGATCAGCCGCAACCGCTTTGAAAGGGATCTTGAAAACTCCAACAGGAACCTGGAAGAGGCGAACAAGGATCTGGAAGAAGCGAACAAGAACCTTGCCCGCGCTCAGGAGGAGGTTAAGCTTGCCTTGAATCAGGCAGAGGGCAAGCGGGCCGCCGCCACGGAAGCGACCATACTAAAGGACAAGTTCGTTTCATTGGTGGCTCACGACTTAAAATCGCCCCTGGCCTCGGTCCAAAGCCTGTTGAAGCTTGTGCACGATGACGCGGATCATCCTCCCTATTTCAAGCATAAGACATTCACCGGCCGTTGCATATCCGTGACAGAGAACATGCTGAAAATGATCGACGACCTTTTGAACCTGACCCGCTTGAAAACCGGCTCACTGCAGGTAAAACGGCATTTCGTGGACGCCCACCTTATCTCCGGGGATGTGGTGGATTCGTACCAGATAATGGCCGATGGAAAAAAGGTGGCGCTGGTCAATGACGTCCCGGCGGGAACCAGGATTTACGCCGATACCAGCCTGTTTTCCGAAGCGCTGCAAAACATAGTGTCCAACGGCCTGAAATTCAGCAAGAAAGGGGGCGTCGTGAGGGTGTTCGCCTTGGAAGGGGGAGGCGGAATCGCCGTCAGCGACCAAGGGGTGGGCATAAACCCGGCCTTGCTGGAGAGCCTTTTCTCGGCGGAAGTCAGGACATCCACAAAAGGCACAGCAGGGGAAGTGGGCACGGGCCTGGGCCTGCCTTTCTGCATGGATATCATGAAGGCGCATGACGGGGACATCCTGGTGGAATCGGAAGAGGGAAAAGGAAGCGTGTTCTATCTTCAGCTGCCGGTCCGCAAGCCTGAGGTGCTTCTTGTGGATGATGACACGGATTTCCAGGCGATTGTGGAATATCTCATGGTGGGCATAGACGTGGATATCGTGAAGGCCAACAACGGAATGGAAGCATTCGAACAACTGGAAAA
>JAOUNV010000105.1 GCA_029880775.1 Nitrospinota bacterium
AGCAGGCAAGTGGGGTCATTGCAAATGGATAGTCGGGGCGTGGCAAGCCGTGGGGTGCTCATCCGCCACCTGGTGATGCCGGGGCATAAGGAGGATACCGCCGCCATCTTGAAGTTCATCGCCGAGGAGATTTCCACCGAAAGCTATGTGAATATCATGGAGCAATACAACCCCGCCTGGCGCAGTAGTGAGTTCGAAGAGATCAACCGGCGGACCACCCATGCGGAATGGGAAGAGGCTTGCAATATGGCAAGGGAGCTTGGATTGAGCAGGGGGTTTTAGGAGGGGGGGAGAGGTAGACCCCAGATTTCGGACAGCCTGTTAAGGTGGTATCCGAACCATTTGAGGAGTCTATTTATCTGGTGGCTTAGCAAGCTTAGCGCGCGTCAGAGCGTAAACGCCTCTGCAAGAGCCCTTTGAGATTGTCGACACCTGCTAATCCAATGCGTCCAAATATGTCGCATTCATGGGGGACCATATACAACATAGGGAGGAAACTGCGCTTGCTTGTTGAACTGGGGAATACGATATCAGGATCGATAATTAAAGGTGATTATATTGCATACATCGTAGCCATCACGACTTCGCATCATCCGAGCCGGTGGCTCCCGAGCCAGCGGCTCTAGAGCCAGCGTCCGCCAAGGGAGCGCCAACCTTGGTCGTCGGGTCCACTCCGAGAACCAGGGTGTTGCCGGAGGAGAGGAGCGTGCGCAGTTGCATAAGCGCCGGATTGTTTTTCATCATATTCGCCGCGTTGGCGAGGTTGCGCAGGGCGGCGGTCTCCCCCCGTGATCTTTCCAGCAGGGCCATCGCCTCCTGCCGGGCTTTCACCCCTTCGGCGAAGACCTGCTTCATCGGGCCGGGGAAGGAGATATCCTTGATTCCCAAAGAGTGGATTTTCACGCCTACCTGTTCCGCCTTCTCCTCCACGGTTTTCAATATCAGGTCAGTAAGCTCCTTGCGCTCCGCCAGTAACTCCTCTATTTTCTTTTCCCCCACGATTTCCCGCACGGCAAGCTGGATCATGTAATAGATGGCGGTTTCGTGCTCATTGGAAAGGCTCGTTATCAATTTACGCGCGTCAACAACCTCATAGCTGGCTATGGCGCTTATTTTCAGGGTCACCCCCTCAGAGCTTAGAACCTCCTGGGTGGGAACCTTGATAAAAGTCGGCCTGGTGTCTATTTTGATGATTTCCGAGAATATGCCGGAGATGATGTACATGCCCGGCGGAGCCACATCGGAGATTACTCCACGATTGAACCGCACACCCGCTTCATATTCATGCACGGTGACGACACACAGCTTCGGAAAAGTCACAGCCACAAGGTATAGGAGGAGTAGGACCGCAAAAGCGGTTATAACCAGTTCCATGTATCACCCCAAATCAAAGAGAAATAAATGACCTCCCCTGATGGATCATGAAAATCAGGCGGGGGTTTTGCGCCCGCATAGCCCGAAGCCCATATCGATCCATAAGGAGAGGGACGTGTGGGAGTTGAACCCGAGTTCCATACCAACCTGGACGCTACCGCCGCGCCATCCCGTAACTGAACGGCGCAAGCCTGCTCTCCCAAGTGCAACTATATTAGCGAGGGATACAAAACTGCGCAACGTAAATTATGCCATGGGCATATTGTCGGTAGTGGCGCATCGATAAACCTTGGGGTTACAGGGGGCGATTCCTTGTAGGGGCGTTTCGTGAAGCGCCCTTTTGCTTCCCCGTGGTCGCCTGGCCACGGCGCCCCGAACGTGCTGGCGCAACAATAGTAATCCCCATTACCAACAAAATCCCCTCCCTGAACGGGAGGGGACAAAGGGGAGGGTGATCGAGATGCTTTGTGGAATTTACCCTGAGTTTTTAACGAAGGGCCTTCCATGACCGTATAGAGTCATTCTGAACGAAGCGAAAGCGCAGTGAAGAATCTCGTCCCGTGGGTTCACTCCCGCCTGTGTCTCGCAAGCGAGCCTCCCCCATCAAGGGCGAGGATTTCGATCTCGGATCCGTTGATGTTATTTCTGAATGGGAGTAATATTTACGTAATCATATTGGGAGGGTGCCATGCGACGACTTACCTTTATCATTCTGCTAATCATATCGATTTTTCCTGTTTTGTCTTGTGGAGGAGGTGGAGGCTCATCCGAAACCACTGCCCAATACAGATTCATTCATCATTTGGCAGACCTAGGCTACTGCGCTCCTATAGAGGGAAAGCTTGTTATGGGCGGAGCAACTCTAATTTCGTCAAATAACAGGTGGACAGCTAAAACCACGCTTAATAATTGTGGCAAGTTAATGGCCTATCAGTCTTGGGGTGACGAAGGTGACCCTCTCCCTTGCGGCTGGGCAATTTTGGTACATGAGGACTTGGACATACAATGTGGAAAGCATAACCTCATCAGTTTTAACTGGAATGATGGCTTTGTTATCACCACCGGCTCTGCTCAAAATTAACCTTGTCAGATTGGGGAATACCATGTTCAGAAATGCGGCTCTTGTTTTACTGCTTACGTTGATTTTTCCTTTTGCGTCCTGCGGAGGAGGAGGTTCATCTGAAACCACCGCGCAATTCCGGTACTTACATCATTTGGCCCCTGAGTACTGCAGCCAAATCGAAGCTAGACTCGAAGTAGGTGGGGCGGTGCTAATCTCCTCACGAGGTGACTGGACTCCAAAAACGACTCTCAATGCTTGCGGTACTTTGAAATACTCTTATTACCTTGAACACCGAGGCGCCTCCCTTCCTTGTGGCTGGACAATTTGCAATAATTCAATACTATTGACATTCAATGCGGCAAGCACAATCTGATTAATTATGATGACATTTGGGAAGGTATAACTGTCACCACCGGCCCTGTCCAGAAGTGAGCTAACAGACAATTAGAAGCCTGTTCTTTTTCACAGGGGGCGGGCCATGGTGGGGGGATATCTCTCCATGGTCCGGGAGCTCCACTCCCCGGCCTCCATACATTCTACATTTTTGAGCCGCTAAATTTTGTATCCCACCAACATGTAAAGCCGTCATAGTTTTCAAATGTATAATTGTAATCGCCGTACCAACCATTATTAGAGAATGCTCCGCTCATTTTAGATACACCTCTTCCGTAGTCATTGTAATAAGGTTTAGATTCCACGGTAAATGCTCCGTCACTCGTTATTGATCCCTCAAAAAGCAATGTGTCAGGAGATGCAACACCAAGTTTATAAATACGCAACGAATCTCCTTCGTGCTTCACTTGGTTATTTACCGTTCCACCATATACGTAACCAGACATACCGTTACTGCAGTAATCGTATGCATCGTTTACGGTTCTGGTGTAATTACCGGAATAATTAGGACTAGAACTATCTCCACCACAGGCAGGGATAAGCAGAAATGCCACCAGGACAAGAAGAACATGCTTCATAAGGCTCTCACAATAAGATTACCCTGTGACGTGAGTATCGGTCTTTGTGCCGCCTGATGTCAATGGGGCATATAGTTCGGCCAGGAACTCAACTCCCGACAAGAATCAGAACGCTCCACAACATGATAGCCACATTTCGCATAAGAACCTCCCTATTCTATTACCATAAGCATCATACCACAGGTCGTTTGATTGCTCTGCGGGGTGTTCTTCACCCCGCAGTCTAGATTCACACACTACGCACTAAGCAAAAGAATCCGGGGAGTGGGAGGATTTCAATTTTTCACGATATCGTTATTTATACGATATCCTTCTCCACCGCCTCCTCCGCCTTCTTCAGCCCCGCCTTCTTCAGCCCCTCCTTCTCCAGCCACTTCTCCCCCGCCAGCCTTATCCCAATCGCTCCCAGCGGCGCGGTAATCACTATCGACAGCGCGGCCACGGCCAATATCACTTCCCCTCCTGCGATGCCCGCCTCCAGCGGCACCGCCCCGATGGCCGCCTGCACAGTGGCTTTCGGTGTGTAGGCCACCACGCAGAATAGCTTCTCCCGTATATTCATGTCCGCGCCGATGAGCGACACCATTACGCCGATGCTGCGAGCCACCAGCCCGATGATTATCAGCGCCGCCCCTGCCAGCCCCGCGTCCCACGCCACCTGCGGCTCCACCTGGGCGCCCACCAGCGTGAAGAGCAGTATCTCCGCGAAGATCCACACTTTCGCCAACTTTTGCGATATCTTGTGGGCGCGAGTCTCCGCCTTCTCCAGCAGCACGAACCCGATCGTCATCACTCCCAGCAGCGCGGAAACCGCCAGCACGCCATGCAGCGACTTCTCCAGCCAGGTGAGCAGGATCGCCACCGCCACCACCGTGATGGTCATCTTGGTGGCGCGGGTGTGGAACCTGTCGAACAGCAGATAGAGGATGCCGCCAGCCAGCGCCCCCAAAGCAACCCCCGCCAGCATAGACTCCGGAATCTCCAGCAGTTTGCGGGCAATGCTCATATCCTGCCCCGCGCCCATCCCCAGCAGGATGGTGAAGATCACTATCACGAAAACGTCATCCACAGACGATGCGCCCAGGATCATGGTGGGGATCCCTTTCCCTGTCCCCCGTTTTTCGTCCATGAACTTTAGCATCAGAGGCACCACCACCGCTGGGGAGACCGCCGCCAGGATCGCCCCCAGTATGGCGCCCTCCAGCCAGGTGATCCCCAGAAACATCGGCGCCAGCGCCGCGATGGCCACTCCCTCAAACACCGCCGGAACAACTGACATCACCAGAGCCGTCTTCCCCACTCGGTTTAGAGTATCCCTGCGCAGCTCTAGCCCCGCCCGCAGCAGGATCACGATCAGCGCCACCATGCGAAAGTCGGCGGATACTTTCAGTAGCTCAGGCCGCATCATATCCAGGAAGCTGGGTCCGAACACGACGCCGATAATGAGCATCCCCACCAGCCCCGGCAGGCGAATCTTTTCCAGAAGGTAGTTGGAGAAAAGCCCCAGCAGGACGATGAGCGCTATGCTTTCGGCCATTGTGTTAAATCATGGTTGAGAGGTCATGCCCCATCCAGGTGGGCGCGCAGCCGGGCGATAGCCTTATCCACACCGATCAACACCACGAAGCTGCCGATCCGGGGTCCGGAATCCTGGCCGAGGAGTATCCGGTACAAGGCGCCGAACCAATCCTTCATCTTGATGTCCCGCTCCTTGGCCGCCTGGAACGAGGCGTTCTGCGCGTCTTCGGCGGTCACTTGGCCCTCCCCCGCCAGTTTCTCCAGCGCCTCCATGAAAGCCCGCACCGCCTCGTCGAACTCATGGGTCGGCTCCACATGCTCCTTGCCGGCCAGGTGGTATTCCTTGTAGTAAGTCAGCACGTCCGCTATCAGCTCATCGTAATAAGGAAGATTCTCTTTAACGTCCGGCTGGTACTTGACCAAGTACTCGCGCACCACCTCCGGATCGGTGACGTTCAGCGCGGCGGCCAGGTTGTCTATCAGCGAGTATGTGACGATGTTCTGGCCATGCTGAGCGCCGGCGTGGACGCCTTTGGTGAGCCGGCCCACGAAGTGGGCGGGAGAGTCGTGGGTGTGGCCGTCGTATCCGGCCATCAGCTCCAGGTACCCATCCACGATCTTCGGCAGGATCGGCAGACCCATCTTTTTGGTCTGTTGCGGCTTTAAGAACATGAAGTATAGCAACGAATCCACCGGGGCGTAGCGCAGCCAATGCTCGATGGAGATGCCGTTGCCGATCTTTTTCGATATCTTCTTGCCGGTCTCGTCCAGGAACAGCTCATACTTGAACAGCTCCGGCGGCTTGCCGCCGATCTCCCGGACGATCTTTGACGAGAGCCGGGCGGAGTCTAGCAGGTCCTCGCCGTGCATTTCGTAATCGATCCCCAGCGCCGCCCATCGCAAGGCCCAGTCCACCTTCCACCCCACCTTGCAATCGCCGTCCAACACGCTCACCTGGCCCGTGTGACCGCAGGAGGCGTACTTGCCCTCCACCCCCGCCTGGCACAGGTATGTCACGGTCAGCTCTTCCGGGTCGTAATCGGTCACCACGGTTGTGTATATCCTTCCGCAGTTTTCGCAGATGGGAAAGAAGGGGGACCAGGTCTCCCGCTTCTCCTCGGCGATCTTGGCCACGAACATCTTCTTGATCTTGTCGTACTTGCGCATGATCCGCGTCAGCCCCTCGTTGAAGGCGCCGGATTCGTATTTCTCCGTGGAGGAGGCGAATTCGTACTTGAAGCCGAAGGAGTCGAGAAACTCGCGCAAGTTACGATTCATGTAGTGGGCGAATGATGGCTCCTCGCCGTATGGATCCGGCACAGAAGTCAGCGGCTTGCCCAGATGCTTGCTCACCATTTCCTTGTTCGGGACATTCTGGGGGACTTCCCGCAGGCCGTCCATATCGTCGGAGAAACAGATCAGGTGGGTTTTCAGTTGGGGCGCCACCACCTGCAACGCCTGGAGGACGAATGATGTGCGCGCCACCTCGCCGAATGTGCCGATATGCGGCAGGCCGGAGGGGCCGTAGCCTGTCTGTGCGGTGATGTTTTCTTTATCCAGCCTTGCGGCGCGGTCGGCGATTCTCTGGGCCTCTATGTAAGGCCATTGCGTGTAGCTCATTGTTATCCGTGAAAAGGGAAAACTTGATTATACAAGAGAATGAGGGGGATGCGGGATAACTGTATGTGCTAATGAAATAGAGATGCTTCCTTTTTATTTTCACCCCCACCTTTTTCCTCCCCCATCATAGGGGAAGATTTGTTTTTCGGATTTAGTCGGTCAGGCTTACTCGATGGCACGATATCCGGAGTGATATCCGGAGTGATATCTGGAGGGACATCTTTTAATTCTACGCTACTTCAAAACGTAATCCCCTCCCTTAACGGGAGGGGACAAAGGGGAGGGTGATATAAAAGCGGTTTGCCATATGAAGTAGCTTAAACAGAGAGCGAAATTAATTTACCCACCCCCATCCTTCCCTCCCC
>JAOUNV010000106.1 GCA_029880775.1 Nitrospinota bacterium
AGGCGCTTATGAACATAAGCAACTATAAGGGCGTGACCGGTGTCACCAGCATAGGCTCCACTCGCGAGGCGGACAAATCCGCCTTTATCTTCGAATTGAGAAAAACCGGGGATGAATACGGATTTGAGTATATCCACGGCGGACATTGACCTGTATGGGGAAGGAAAATAGGGGGGCTGCGACTGTGAGAAACATGACCCTGGCTCTGGTGTCGGTTATTGCGGCTTTCTGCGCTCCGGCCCAGGCCTTCTGCGCCCAGGCCGCCCCGCCGATGATGGTCCTGGCGCCGGAAGGAGAATTCTGGATGGGCGCCTCTCAGGAGGAAGTCAACAAGCTGGCGGAGCAGTACGCAGGCCATCGGATGTATGGAACATACAGGTTCGAATGGGAAACTCCCAAAAGGAAAGTGCGCCTCAAGAGCTTCTATATAGACAAGACCGAGGTCACCAACCGTCAATACGCCAGATACATCAAGGCCACCGGCGCCAAGCCCCCGATGCACTGGGTGAACGGAACCCACATGAAAGGGCTGGAGGATTACCCCGTCCTGTACGTCACTTGGAATGACGCCCAGGCATACGCCAAGTGGGCGGGCAAGAGGCTTCCCACCGAGGAGGAATGGGAAAAAGCCGCCCGGGGACCTGATGGATTGATATACCCCTGGGGAAACGAATTCGAGGTAGACAAGGCGGCCACCGCAGACTCCGACTTGCGGCTGATGGGCCACGCCTTGTGCAACTCCAGCTCCGCCAACCAGACCGGCCGCGCCGATGGGGACAAAAGCCCTTACGGCGCCATGGACATGGCCGGCAACGTGCGGGAATGGACTGCGTCTTCCGACCCGGAACATCCAGCGATGAAAGTGGTCAAGGGGGGCTCCTGGCTGGACTTGAATCTGGTGGCGCGCGGCTCCCACCGCGAGTTCGTCAACAAGCATTTCAAAAGTCACGTCATCGGTTTTCGCTGTGTAAAGGACGTCAACTGACCGGCCGGTAACGCCAACAGTAAGCGCCATGGTGTTTAACAAACTCTGGAAAAGGTTCATGGTGGCTCTGCTTTTGGTGGCGTTTGCCCCCATGGCGTATTTCGGCCTGCAGGACCTGCGGATGGCCCAGGGTTCCCTGGCGGAGGAGGCGGTGCGCCTGATATTCTTAAACTCCATGATTCGCAGCAAGGACATAGAACGCGCCTTTATCAACGCCCAGGCGGACATAAAAAACCTGCGCCACGGATACGCCGTCACCTCCCTGATGGAGGCCGCCAGGGACAGGCCGGAGGATACTATGTTCTGGACGGAGCTGGTGGAGAGGGAGTTTATGAGGTTTCTGTACAATAAAAGAGGATACTCCGCCGCCGGGCTGCTGGATGAGTATGGCGATGAGGTGGTGGCCGTGTACAGGTCGGGTAACAGGATCACGGCGCTGGAGAATATTCGAAAAAGAAACCACGTCACCTCCTCGCATTTCGTCGAGGCGGCCAAGCAAAAGGGCCTTGGTGTGGCTGCCATCACCATGCAGGCCATCGTGCCTCAGGATGTGAACCTAAGCTCCGTCACTCTAACCAGGTACGCCACCAAAGTGTTCGATGAAAAGGGCGCCGCCACGGGGATCATTTACCTGGACTTGAACGGCTCAGAAGTGATGGAGGGGCTCTCTCGCATGTCGCTGGAGAACCGGCGGGCCGCGGCCCTGGTGACCCACGAGGGGAAGTATCTGTTCAACCCTTTCATGGAAAAAAAGGCTACCCACTCCACCCTCTTTGCCATGGAGAAGGAGAACATTAACGCGGCCTACCCTCGCAACGTATCCCGGCAGATTCTCTCCGGCCGCACAGGCATAATCTACGATGATCCAAACGCTCTGTTCGCCTATGCCGCAGTGTTTCCAGAGCCGGACGACAGATCCCGCTTCTTCGTGGTGTATGACCGTTATCCCAGGGAGCTGATGCGGCCGGAGGCTGGAGTAATCAACCGAAAATACGCCCTGGGCGCCGTGGGAGCCCTGGCCCTGGCGGTTCTGGTGGCCATTGGCCTTTCTCAGGCGCTTACCCGCAACATCAGGACTCTTCGCAAGGGGGTGGAGCGTTTCGCCGACACCCGCGAGGGCTCTGGGAAAATCGTCATCCGCTCCGGCGACGAAATAGAGGCGCTGGCCGAGGCCTTTAACACCATGGCCGAGTCGTTGACAGAATACGGCCAGTCGCTGGAGAAGAAGGTGGGAGAGCGCTCCCAAAAGATCAAGGAGGTGGAGCGGAAGCTGATGGAGGCGGAAAAGATGGCGGCCATCGGCTTTTTAAGCGCGGGAGTGGCCCACGAGATTAACAACCCCATCTCCGTTGTGGTCACCCGCCTGGAGCTTATCCGCAGGGCCGTGGATAAAGGGGAGATCGAAAAAGCCAAAAAAGACCTGAAAGTGGTGACTCATCACGCTTTGCGTATCGGCAGAATCGCCGGCAACCTGCTCACTTTTTCCCGCTCCAAGCCGGGGGATATGTCTTCTGTGGACTTAAACGATATTACCCGCCGGGTGCTGGATCTCATCGACTACCCTGTCGGCAAAAAAGGAATTGCCTTGAAGTCTGACTTTGATGAAGATATCCCTTTCGTGTGGGCTAACGCCGCCGGTATGGAGCAGGTAATCTACAACATCGTATTCAACGCGTTCCAGGCCTCCGAAAAAGGGGCGGTGATCACCGTGGCGACTGCCCGCAAGGGGAAGGAAATGGTGGACTTGCGGATATCGGACACCGGGCCGGGAATGTCGGAGGAGGTGATGGCCCACCTCTTCGAGCCTTTTTTCACCACAAAAGAGGTGGGGCAGGGCACCGGCCTGGGTCTCTCCATCAGCTATGGCCTGGTGAAGGATTTTGGCGGGACAATCAGCGTGGAGAGTCAGCCAGGCGCTGGCGCCTCGTTCACCGTGAGTTTGCGCTCGGCCTTTGAAGCTATGAAAAACCCAACCAAAGGAGTGATCGCCGATGCCTGAGCGGCAAAGCGCGCGGGTGGTGCTGGTGGACGACGAGCCGGATCTGCTGGAGTCGTGCCTGAGGATCCTGGAGGATGAACGGATATCCTGCGTCGGCTCCACGGACCCCACAGAGGCCCTGCGGATGATCCGCGCCATGCGGCCAGAGGTGGTGGTGACTGATTTCAAGATGCCGGGTATGAATGGCGTGGAGCTGATGGCGGTGATAAAAGGGGAGTTTCCCGAAATGCCGGTCATCATGATATCCGCCTATGCCACCATAGAGGGGGTGGTGGAGGCCGTGAAAAGCGGCGCCTTTGATTACGTCACAAAGCCGTTTTCGCCAGACCAGTTAGTGATCACTGTTCGGCGCGCTTTGGAAAAAAACAAACTGGTGAAAGAGAACGACATGCTGCGCCAAAAGGTGCGCGAAGATTTTTTGCGGAATAATTTCGTGGGCCGGAGCCGGGCCATGGCCCAGATAACCCAGATAATCACCAAGGTGGCGTCCTCCAGGACTTGCGTCATGATCCAGGGGGAGACAGGGAGCGGCAAGCGGACAGCGGCCATGGCCATCCATGTCCACGGCGGTCGGGACGGGGCCCCCTTCGTGGCGGTGGATTGCGCCGAGCTGACCAAGGATCAACTTTTGGCCCCGCCTGCGGCCCCACGCGCCGAAGGCGCCGGACCAGAGGATGACACCCGGAACTTTTTCCTGGCTGCCGAGGGGGGAACCTTGTACCTGGATGGAGTGGACCGGCTGGTCCCCCACACGCAGGCGAAACTGGCCACGGTTCTGCAAAACAAGGGCGCAGACCTGTCTGGCAGGAGGGAATCGGCGCCGCTGAACGCACGGGTTATTTGTTCCACCGATGTCGACCTGAAGGGGATGGTGAACGAGGGGAGATTCCGCCAGGATCTCTACTTTCTGCTAAACGTGGTGAATATCCACATTCCACCTTTGCGGGAGCGGCCGGAGGACATTCCGCCGCTTTGCGAGAGCTTTTTGATGGCCATGGCCAGGCGGGATGGTGGCGAGCCGACAACCGCTGGGAATGACTTTCTGCGGATACTGGCGGAGTATCATTGGCCCGGAAATGTTCGGGAGCTGATGGGCGCGCTGGAAACGGCTGTGGCGGGCGCAAGCTCAAACGAGTTGACCTCGGCGGACCTGCCGGATAACATTCGCCGTCAGGGAGCTATGCGGGGGATGACCTATAAAAAGGCGAGGGAGACGTGCCTGGGCAAGTTTGAGAGGGATTTTCTGGAGAACCTGCTCTACACTTGCAAGGGGAACATAACCCAGGCTTCCGAGACTGCGGGTATCGCCCGCATGTCGCTGTACAGAATGATAAAAAGAAACAGCCTGGTCGATATGGTCTCCCATGAGCGCGAGGCTGAAAAGGCCAAGGGCGCCGGAGGCTCCGGCATGGATGAAAACGATGAAACGGATAGTGATGAAGGAAACCATGATTCAAAAGAACCATAGTGGCGGGATGGTCCTCTGATGGCGAGGAGTATATTTACATTTTGCTTTTTTCTCTCCGGCGCCGCCGGGCTTGTGTACCAGATCATATGGGTCAGGATGTTCTCGCTATCCTTCGGGAACACGGTGTACGCCGTCAGCCTGGTGGTGGCGGCGTTTCTGGCCGGGCTTGCCCTGGGGAGCCATTTGCTGGGAAAAGTGGCGGACCGGCTGAAGGACCCGAAGGGCGCCTATGTGCTCTTGGAAGTTCTGATAGCAGTCTCAGCAGTGGGTGTGAGTGTGGCTATCGGCTGGATCGACGATATCATGGCCGCCACTATGACAGTGGAGGAGATGACCTCTTTTAAATGGCAGGCCGCCAGATTCATTTCGGCCTTCGCCGCCCTGCTCATCCCCACTTTCCTGATGGGGGGGACGCTACCGGTGATGAGCAAGTTCTATATCACGTCCATGGATAGGGTTGGCAAAGGGATAGGGGTTTTATACGCCGCCAACACCTATGGCGCCATGGCTGGGTGTTTTCTCTCCGGCTTTCTGATGGTCAGGTACTTTGGGGTATGGAACACACTCTTCGCCGCGTTTCTGGCCAATTTTCTGGTGGCGGGGCTGGTGTGGCTGACGCCTGGGGCCGAGCCGGAAAAGGAAGAGGAGACCAAGAGGCCTTTGCCGCCGACTGAAGATGGAAAAAAGAAAAAGAAGAAGGGGAAAAAAGAGGCCAGGATAGAGAGGTCTGCGGCTAAGGCTCAGATGGCTGGCGCTACAGAGGATGAAGTCGAATCCGGGTTTGAGCCACTGATCTCCCCGGTGATGGCCATGACGCTGATGGCCGCGGCAGGGTTTAGCTCCATCGCGCTGGAGATCCTCTGGACCAGGGGATTTGTGGTCTCCTTTAAGTCCACCGTGTATCTTTTTAGCGGGCTGCTTTCTGTATACCTTCTGGGGATGGCGCTGGGGAGCCACGTTTTTTCCAGGGTGCTGGACAGGGTGGAGGATCCGCTTCGTCTTCTGGGTCTGGCCCAATTGGGAGTGGGGATTTGGGCCTTTCTCAGCGCGCCGATATTCATGAAAGTTCCCGGCATGGCGGAGACCCTGGCTGGGATGTTCTCCCACATGACCCTCACCCGCGATATGCTGGTGATGATAGCTATGATGGGGATCACGATACTGCCTCCTGCGTTTTTGATGGGGATATCTTTCCCGCTTCTCACAAAGGTGGTCACAGAGTCGCTAGGCTCGCTGGGGAGCCGTTCCGGGATGGCCTACGCCACCGGCACTCTGGGGGGGATATGCGGATCGCTTATGGCCGGGTTTGTGATTCTTCCGATGGTCGGCTTGCAGATATCAATATTTCTTGTGGGCGCCGTGGCGCTTTTAACCGGGTATACGGCTATAGCCCTTTCCCGGCGCCGCCACGCTCTGGCGTGGGCATTGCCCACAACCCTGGCCACTGCCATCTTCATCGTCTCCGTTGTATACATAGCGGGGGTGGATGTGGGATTGGGCCGGGTGGTCCAGGATAAGGTGGCGCTGGCCAGGGAAGGGGCGACAGGCTCTGTGCGGGTGATAGAGGATCGCAAGGGGGGGCCACTAACGCTTATGGTGAACGATTATCAACTGGCCACTAGCGGCGACGTGGCGGTGCGGTTTGGCCATTTGCCGATGATTCTAAATCCGGACGCCAAAAACGTATTGGTCATCTCCCTCGGTTCCGGGATCACCTCTGGGGCGGTGGGGGGGCATCCGGTGGAGCGGATTGATTGCGTGGAGCTGGTTCCGGAGCTGATGGATGTCCAGCGTCTGTTTGAAAAGGACAACCACAAGATCGTGGCGGACGAGCGGTTCCACGTCACCTTCTGGGACGGGCGCAACTATGCCAAGGTGGCCAAGAGGAAGTATGACGTGGTGATCTCCGACCTGTTCCAGCCAGACAGCGCCGGAGTGGGGGCTCTGTATTCACTGGAGCATTATCAGAATGTGAGGGCCAGGCTGGCCGATGGGGGGATCATGGCGCAATGGCTGCCGCTATACCAGCTTTCCGCCGATGACCTGAAGGTTATCATGAGGACTTTTTCCTACGCTTTCCCGAATGTGACGGTGTGGAGCGGGGATACGAACAGCCAGCTCTCCACCCTGTTGCTGGTGGGCTCCGCCGGAAATACGGGGCTGAACCTGGACAAAATTTCCAAAGCCCTCGGGCGTGAGAGGGTTCGAGCCGACATGATAGAGCATGCCGATCTTTTCTCGTTTCTTTCATTTTATGTTATGGACCGGACGGAAGTCCTGAAGTTCACCCGTGGCTTCCCGATCAACACGGACGCGCGACCGGTGATAGAGTATTCGGCCCCAAGGGGCATCTGGGACCGGGCCAGCTTTGCGGTGGAGAACTTCGCGACAATGGCGATGGCCAGGAAAAAGCTTCCCCTGGCCTCCGGCGATCCGGAGAAGACAGGCGCGCTT
>JAOUNV010000107.1 GCA_029880775.1 Nitrospinota bacterium
ATTCGAGATCGGCGGAATCGAAGAGCGCCTGGAGAAGGCGAAAACCGGCCTGGCGGAGCTGCGGGTGCTGACCCATAAGATGGAACTCGAATCCTTGAAGAAGGAATCGGAAACCGTGCTGACACAGGCCGCCAGTATCAGCGAGGATATCCACAAGATGCTGGCGGAGATAAAGACCCGCAAGATCGGCCTTGTGGGGGCCTGGTTCGTTTTTCTTGGGCTCATGTACAGCATCTGGCTCATGGGCAAGGCCTTCGAGCGAAAAGAAGATTAAATGGCCTCCCAGGCCGAAATCATAAATGAGCTGAACGCCAGCACAGACAGGGAGTCGAAAGCTGCGGCCTCTGTCAATCCAAAGGTGGGGAGGGTGACCATGGCCTTTCGTCTGACGGTGGTTCCGTCCGTATGCTTTTTTAAAACGTATATATCCAGGGGAGGACCGCGCGGCGGCGCTTCGGCTTTCCAGGATGCCGTAAACGCATGGGCCGGGGCTTTTCTTACGGAAGCGAAACTATATGAGCTTACCTTTGCTGACACAGCAAAAGCGATCGCCGAAAGTCGCGATTTCGGCTGAAGGCGCGGACAGCCTCTGTGGGATGCTTCGGTGGTGGGGAAGCTACTCCATGGCTATGCACACCATCCAGCCTGGGATGGAGGCTTTTAAAGATCTCGGTGGCGCGCCTGGATTTATAGGATTTAAGGATCAGGGCCGGTTCCGCCATGCGGTGGGTGATCCTGTATGCCCACCAGACGCGGCTGACAGGATGTTGCGCAGGTTCCACCAATCCCACGACAGAATAACTTTTTTCCACGTGAGCCCCTCCACAGCGCGTGTGTTACGCGATCTAGGCTATTTTGTGAACCAGATCGGGGAAGAGGCGGTAATCGACCTGGCTGGACACACATGGAATGGCCGGGACAAGGAAGATATACGCCGCCAGCACAACAACGCATTGAAAGCGGGTGTGGCTGTGTTGGAAATTTACGGTGATATGGCTCTTTCCCATGAGGCCGACAGGCTGTCGAGTCAATGGTTGGCCAAAGTGAAGAGGGGAAAAAAAGAGCTATGCTACGCCGCGCGTCGGCCATGTTTTCCCGGTGGCCCTGGTGTTCGTGAGTTTTACGGATTTCGGGGCGGGCGAATGGAGGCTTTTGTTCATTTCGATCCGATTTTCCACGAGGGGGAAGTGGAGGGATATATTCCGGCGGTCTCCAGAAGGCGTCCGGACTCACCAAAAGGGACGCAAGCGCTGATAGTCAGGGAGGCTATGGCCCAATTCAGGAAAGAAGGGGTGGCTCGGCTCTACCTGGGGCTTTTGCCAGCGCACAAAGTGGAGGACAAGGATGACCTGGAGCTGAATCCAAGCCCCTTTGTGTCGCGTCTTTTCGGATGGATGGGCAGCTCACCCTTGGCGAACCGCTTTTATCCTTTTCGCAGCGTGTCGTTTCATAAAACCCGCTACCGCGCGCAAGCCAGGAAGGTATATATGGCGTTTGGCCGAAGATATCCGGTGACGGATCTGATCAGTTTTGGGCGCATGACCGGGATTCTTTAAATCCATTTTCCATTTCCTTCTCTTCTTTCATTCGCGAAACACAATTGTTTCCTGAGGAAAAGGAAAGAAATTAGAAAAAATAAAAAAGGGGGGTTGAAATTCAAATCGAGTTATGCGTAATATATTGGGCATTTTGGTTTGGGGGGCTCAATTCATGAGCCTGAACGGAAAGACTTTTCAATATTCCGCGGGGAATCGCGTCCAAGGGGTCGTTGTGAGGGCGTGTTCGGCTGCGGGTAAAGTGAGGAGGGAAAACAGTTGATGGCGATGATTTGGTCATGCAACTGCGTGAAAGGGAATAGAGGCGCTCTAAGTCCCCTTGGCATGAAAGGCCAGGTGTAGCGCGATGAATTTTTCAAAGCTTTCTCCAACAGCCCGGTTGCTAATCTTGTTTCTGACCCTTGCGGGGATGGGGGGCGGAGCGTTTGCCGGGATAGTGTATTTTGGTCCCATTTGGCTCACCACATGGGCGCCTGCGCAGCCAATCAAATATTCACACAAGCTCCATGTGGAAACTAACAAGATTCCATGCCAGTACTGCCACACTTACGCTCGCAGGAGCGAAATATCTTCTGTTCCCTCGGCGGACCGCTGCGCTAATTGCCATGAGTATGTAAAGCCGGACGCTCCGGAGATAGTCAAGACAATGGAGTATTTCAACGAAGATAGGCCAATCGAATGGGTGAAGGTATTCGACCTGCCGGATCACGTCTGGTTTAACCACAAGCGGCACATCGCAAAGGATGTGCCGTGCCAGAAGTGCCACGGCCCGGTAGAGACGATGGACGTTGTGTCAAGGACCAACGAGTTTCCGATGGGATTCTGCCTCTCTTGCCACCAGGAGAACGGAGCCCCTACGGACTGCTGGACTTGCCACACTTGACGGCGAAAAGGTGAATAATATGGATCGACGATCATTTTTGAAACTTTCGGGGGTAGCCGCATCTGCTGGCGCGGTGGGGGCATGCAGCCGCGCTTCGCAAAAGGTTATTCCCTTTGTAGAAACCCCCAATGACGGCGCCAACCCTGTTGATGGGGATTGGTACGCGACCACATGCCGCGAATGCAATGCAGGCTGCGGGATAATAGTCAGAACCGTGAACGGGCGGGTGAAGAAGATAGAAGGGAACGCCATGCATCCCGTGAGCCGGGGCAAGGCTTGTGCTAGGGGGCAGGCTGCGGCCCAGACCGTATACCACCCGGAAAGGCTTACATCCCCCATGCTCAAGGGAGCGGGTGGGTTCGAGGCGATAGGATGGGACAAGGCGGTGGATATCCTCTCTCAGAGGTTCACCGAGGCGGAAGGGAAGCTCTTCTTTCTTAATAACGGCGCCAACGACGCGGCGTCCGGAATAGTCAGCGCGATTTTCGGCAAGATGGACGGGTTCGTGAGCGCCGGAAACCAGGAGCCTGGGTTCGAAACCCTGAGAGCCGGCGGCAAGGATCTGGCCAGTTTCCCCAGGATGCCGTTCCCCGACCTGGATCACGCCCAGTTCGCGATTTTATTCGGGGCCGACATTTTCGAATCCGGCCCCAGCCCAGTGTTCTGGGGCGGGGCGTTTGGCGAGTGCCGCAGAGGCAGGGCCTCTGTCAGGGGCAGGCTGGTGTACGCCGGGCCCAGGCTTTCGGCCACCGCCGCTGTGTGCGATCTTTGGCTTCCTATTCCGCCGGGCCGTTTGGGTGTGCTGACGTTGTCGGTGGCCCAGGTGGTGGTGGATATAATTATCACTCGCAAATTGGCCTCCTCCATCCCCCGCAACGCGCTGGGAAGGTGGAGCAACGCTCTGAGGGAATACGAGCCGGAGAAGGTTGCGGCTCAGCTGGAAATGATGCCGGAGCATATACGCAAGCTGGCCCTGCCTTTTGTGGACGAATCCCCATCGGTGGCCATCGCCGGGGCCGACGTGACCGGCCACGCCAATGGAGTGGCGGCGCTTGACGCGGTGGAGTTCCTGAATATGCTCTCCTACGAGATAGGACGCGAGAAACTGCGCATCCACGAGCGTCTGACCCCCGAGCCTAATGACGATTTGAAAAGAAGAATCGCCGGCGCCCTGGGCGTGGATCATGAGGCGCAGGGCTTTTCCCGGCTGGCGGACCTGGTGGGCGGTATGGAACAGGGGAATTTTTCGATGGGTATCATCCATCACACAAACCCTGTCTTCGATACTCCCTCAGGCCTTAAATTCAAAGAAGCCATGGCCAAGGTGGGATTCACCGTGGCTGTGTCAAACTTCATGGACGAAACGGCCGCCGAGGCCACCCTTGTGCTGCCGGACCACCATTGGCTGGAGGCCTGGAGCGTACAGACTCCTGACTTTGTTCCGGGGGTCCCGGTGTTCAACCTGCAGCAGCCTGTCATACGCCCCTTTTTCGATACCAGATCAGGAGCGGACATCATACTGGCGGCAGCGACCGCAGCCAAGCTGAAAACCCCTGCCGCCACGACGGAGGCTTTTGTGAAGGGGACGATAAAGCGGTTCCGCGCGGAGATGCATGGGGCCCCGGTGTATCTGGATGACAATGCTTTTAACCGCCATCTTTTGCGCAACGGAGGATGGTGGCCGGAGCAGATCGAAACCGAGGCTGCGCCTGTTCCATCGGGCACGGTGTTGTGGGAATACAGAGACAAACTCAAGGCTCCGGAGCCTGAGTTCGATGGAGCCGAGAACCCGTTTTACCTCCATCCTTTTCAGACTGTGCACATGGGCAGGGGCCAAGGGGCCAATTCCGGTTGGCTTCAGGAGGCGCCGGACCCGATAACCACACTTATGTGGCAATTCTGGGTGGAAATGAACCCTGCCACCGCAGCCAAGCTAGGTGTGGTGGAAGGAGACATGGTAAAGATAAGTTCCGCTCACGGATCGATCACCGCGCCTGTCTTCCCTTACAAGGGGATCAGGCCTGACGTGGTGGCGGTTCCCATTGGATATGGCCACACCAACTATGGCAAGCTGGCCAACGGCAGAGGCGAAAACGTGATGACCTTGTTGGGCGCAAAACGGGACACGGTTTCCGGCGCATTGGCATGGCGATCGCAAAAGGTGAAGGTGGAAAAGGCCGAGGGCCGGACGAAGATGCTGCGCAATGCGCATCCTGAAGGAGAGTATAAAGGTGAAGTCTTTCAATTATAAAGAGCAGAACGACTATAGCTGGTCCATGATCATAGACCTGGACCGGTGCAACGGCTGCGGCGCCTGTGTGGTTGGGTGCCAGGCGGAGAACAACGTCGCCACCGTAGGCGAGGAAGAGGTTGGCAGGAAGCGGAACATGCACTGGCTGCGGATCGAACGCTACATCGAGGGTGAGTACCCCGATGTGAAGGTTCGGTTTTTGCCGATGATGTGCCAACACTGCGCCAGTGCTCCGTGCGAGTCGGTCTGCCCGGTGTACGCCACGTACCACAACCCCGAGGGGCTGAACGTGCAGGTGTACAACCGCTGTATCGGCACCAGGTTCTGCGGCAACAACTGCCCATACTCTGTAAGGTATTTCAACTGGTTCGATTCCAGCTTTCCTGAGCCGGTGAACAACCAGTTGAACCCGGACGTGTCTGTGCGGGAGCGCGGCATCATGGAAAAATGCTCTATGTGTATGCAGAGGATTCGTCGTGGAAAAGACACCGCCAAGGACGAGGGACGTGAAGTTAAGGATGGGGATATCCAGCCGGCCTGCGCCCAGACGTGCCCCACCGGCGCCATCACTTTCGGCAATATCAACGACCACGAGAGCAAAGTCTATAAAATGGCCCACTCCGGCCGGGCGATCAGCCTGTTTGAGGAGAAGGGAACACACCCGGCGGTCAAGTATCTAAAGGGAGGGACGAACGATGTCATCGGATGATAACGTGAAAAGATCGGCCGATGCCGTAGTGGCTGGCGGTCATCATGGCGATGTCATGGCCCTGCCAGAGCTGGAAACGTTCCGTGATCCGGAAACCAAGGGCGCCAAGGCTCATTACGATGACGCCAATATATATCGTGATGAAAAGGGGTTCAACGAACATACGTTGCGCCCCATGTTCTTTACCACTAAGGCGTATTTTATCTTTACTATAGGTCTGGGAGTGGTGATGGCCAATGGCTTCGGCTGGTTTCTATACCAGACATACTGGGGGCTTGGGATGACCGGTCTCCACGAGCCGGTATATTGGGGCTCATATATTGCCACTTTCGTGTTCTGGGTTGGTCTGAGCCACTCCGGCACCATCGTTTCTTCCATACTGCGGCTAACCGCAGCCAACTGGCGGCGGCCGATTCTGCGAGCGGCGGAAGCTATGACCGCTTTTTCGCTATTGGTGGCTGCTCTGTTTCCGCTGATTCACGTCGGTCGGCTGTGGAGGGCATACTACATGGTTCCGTTGCCGAGCCAGAGGATGCTATGGCCAAACTTCAAGTCGCCACTGATGTGGGACTTCTGCGCCATCAATGTATACCTGACAGGGTCCATGACCTTTCTATATATCGGCCTTTTGCCGGATCTGGCGGTGGCGCGGGACAAAGCTATCGCCATGGGCAACTGGCGCCAACATTACCTGAGGGTCCTGGCGCTTGGATGGCGCGGCAGCCACAGGGAGTGGAGCGTATATAATAAAGCCTCACTTTTCCTGGCGGTGATCATCCTGTTGATAGCGCCCAGTGTGCACACTATAGTGAGTTGGGACTTCGCCATGACCATGACTCCAATGTGGCACACCACCATCTTCGGGCCATACTTTGTCGTGGGCGCCATCTATTCAGGTGTATCAGCGGTTATAACTTTAATGATTATTCTCAGGTATATGTTTAACCTGGGCGATGTGATCAGAAAGTTCCATATAGACGCGCTTGGCAAGCTTCTGCTGGTCATCGCCATCATATGGTCATACTTCTACTTCTGCGAGTTCATAACCACCTGGTATTCTCACAAGCCGGAAGAGTGGGATATCTTCGAGTGGCAGGCTCATAGGTTCCCGTATCACCTGTGGGTGATGCTTGGCGGCTCCGCCCTCACAATTTCCTGCCTCAGCTGGCGCAGGTTCCGCGCAAGCATGCCGGCCATGTTCGCGATAACCCTTCTGGTGAACGTAGGAATGTATATCGAGCGCTACATGATCGTGGTGCCGATTTTGAGCCGCAGGGACAATCCGTTCATGTGGACAGATTACGTTCCTACGATAACGGAGCTTAGCATTATAGTGGCGTCGTTCGCGTACTTTGTCTTCTTGTACGCCATATTCATAAAGCTTTTCCCGATCGTCACGATGGCTGACGTGAAAGAAGGGGTGGTAGTATCTGGTGACGTGCGCATGGGCAGACATGCGGTGCGCGTCCAAGTGAAGGAATAGGAGAAAACCGATGAGCGATCA
>JAOUNV010000546.1 GCA_029880775.1 Nitrospinota bacterium
CAGAGGGCCGTGGAAAATATCATTATCGTGCTTTATTCCGGCGACAAGGGGCTTTGCGGGCCGTTCAATAGCAGCATTTTGAAAGCCGCCCAGAAGCTTATCACCGCCAACGAGGGGAAAGGTATCTCCCTTGTGATCCTCGGCAAGAAGGGCCGCGACTTTTTCAAGCGGCGCAACGTCAACATTATGGAGACCATAATCGACGTGGGCCGGCAGGATCCCTACTCCACTGCGGAGAAGGTGGCTGATATCGCCATCAACTCGTACATAGAGGGGAAGGCCGATATGGTGTACCTTCTTTACAACCAGTTCAAGAACGTGGTCGTGCAGGTGCCCACCACGGTGCAGCTATTGCCTATGCATGAGAGGCTTGCCGAGGAGGAAGGGGAGCACGGCCTTGCCGATTACGAGTATGAGCCATCGGCGGAGGAAATCCTGGAGGAGCTTATCCACCGGTTCGTGATATCCCAGTATCATCAGGCTCTTCTGGAGTCTGTTGCAAGTGAAAACGGCGCCAGAATGACCGCCATGGACGCGGCCACGAAGAACGCCACGGAGATGATTGATCTTCTCACCCTCGAATACAACAAGGCCAGGCAGGCGGCCATCACCACGGAGCTTATAGAGGTGGTGACCGGCGCCGACGCCCTGGAGGGGTGAGGAACAGGATAAACAAAGGACGAAAGACAGATGACAACCCAAGCCAACAACATCGGAAAAATTTCCCGGATCATCGGCCCGGTGCTGGACGTCGAGTTCAGCGCCGGCGCCCTTCCGAAAATATTCAACGCCCTTGAGGTCACCAACTCGGCCGGCGAGAAGATCGTCTCCGAGGTGGCCCAGCACCTGGGCGAAAACACCGTGAGGGCGGTGTGCATGAAACCGACCGACGGCCTTGTGCGCGGCATGGACGTGGTGGACACCGGACAGCCGATCTCCGTGCCGGTGGGCAAGGAGGTCCTGGGCAGGGTGCTCAACGTCACCGGCGACCCGGTGGACGAGGCCGGCCCGATCGAGGCCAAGGAACGCTGGCCGATCCACAGGGAGGCGCCTGAGCTGGTGGACCAGTCTTCTACCATGGAGCCCCTGGAGACCGGCATCAAGGTCATCGACCTTCTGGAGCCGTACCTCAAAGGCGGGAAGACCGGCCTTTTCGGCGGCGCGGGCGTGGGCAAGACGGTTCTTATCACCGAGCTTATCCGGAACATCGCCATGGAGCATTCCGGCCTTTCGGTTTTCGCCGGCGTGGGCGAGCGCACCCGCGAGGGTAACGACCTTTACCACGAGATGAAAGAGGGCGGCGTCATAGACAAGACCGCCCTTATCTACGGCCAGATGACGGAGCCTCCCGGCGCCCGCCTGAGGGTGGGGCTGACCGGGCTGACCGTCGCCGAATATTTCCGCGACACCCAGGGGATGGACGTCCTTCTGTTCGTGGACAACATATTCCGCTTCTCCCAGGCCGGCTCCGAGGTTTCGGCGCTTCTGGGAAGGATGCCCTCAGCGGTGGGCTACCAGCCGACGCTGGCCACGGAGATGGGAAACCTGCAGGAGAGGATCACTTCTACCAAGAAAGGGTCCGTCACCTCCGTCCAGGCGATCTACGTTCCCGCCGACGACCTTACAGACCCGGCGCCGGCCACCACGTTCGCCCACCTGGACGCCACAACGGTTCTCAACAGGCGCATCTCCGAGCTTGGGATTTATCCCGCTGTGGATCCGCTGGACTCCACTTCCCGCATTCTTGACCCGAATATCGTGGGCAAGGAGCATTACGAGGTGGCCAGGGGCACGCAGCTGATCCTGCAAAGGTACAAAGAACTGCAGGATATCATCGCCATCCTGGGTATGGAGGAGCTTTCCGAAGACGACAAGGTGACGGTGTCAAGGGCCAGGAAGGTGCAAAGGTTCCTCTCCCAGCCGTTCTTCACCGCGGAGACGTTCACCGGCACGCCTGGCCGTTACGTAAAGTTAAAAGACACGCTGGAAGGCTTCAGGAAGCTTATCAACGGCGAACTGGACGAGATACCGGAACAGAGCTTCTACATGGTGGGAGGCATAGAAGAGGTCTACGCCAAGTGGGAGAGGCTTAAGAAAGGCGCAGCATAATGAGCTCTGATCAGGATTTCACAGGCTCGATCCAACTT
>JAOUNV010000548.1 GCA_029880775.1 Nitrospinota bacterium
GCCGCGTCGTGAACCCTGATGATCCGCGCCCCCTTGGAGATGGATATGGCGTTGGCCGCCACGCCGCCAGTCTCCCGGTCTGTGTTGTCGTCTCCCAACGCTTTGCCTATGAACGATTTTCTGGAAAGGCCCACCAGGACCGGGTAGCCGAGGGCGACGATTTCCTCCAGCCTGTTCAACAGCTGCAAGTTATGGTTGGCGGTCTTGCCGAATCCTATGCCTGGATCCAGGATGATCTTCTCCACCCCCATTCTGGTCAGTGTCCCTATTCTCTCTTCAAAGTAGGCTTTCACCTCCGCCACCACATCGTTGTATGTGGGGTTGTTTTGCATGTTTTGTGGGGTCCCCTTCATATGCGTCACCACCACCGGAGCGCCGCTGTTCGCCGCCAGGGCGCCCATCGCCTGGTCTCGCAAGCCCGATATGTCGTTGATCATGGCCACCCCTTCCGCCAGCGCCGCCTGGGCCACCACCGGCTTGTAGGTGTCTATAGATATGGGGACATCGGGGATGGCTTTGGCCAGAGATCTTATCACCGGGATTACTCTGGCCAGTTCCTCTTCCACAGTGGCGGGCGCCGCTCCAGGTCGGCTCGACTCTCCACCGATATCTATTATGTCCGCGCCATGCTCCACCAGCGCAATGGCATGGGCGGCGGCGGCGGCGGGATCGCGAAACTTCCCTCCGTCGGAAAAGGAGTCGGGCGTGACGTTTACAATCCCCATGACCAGGGTTCCGCCAAAGGAAAACCGGAACCGCTTGTAGCGGTATTCTCTTGGTTGGAGTTTTCCGGCTTTCGGCATGGCTTGCGACAACGGATGGCTGGGTTTAGAGATTGCTCTCCTTGCGCTCCACCTCCTGGGTCTCGAAAGTCTCGACGATATCCTGCATTTTAATATCGTTATACTTCTCCAGGCCGATACCGCATTCATAACCGGACTGAACCTCCTTGGCGTCGTCCTTGAATCTTTTCAGGGAGGAGAGCTTGCCGGTGTAGACCACCACGGAGTCGCGAATAAGCCTGGCGTCGCTGTTGCGGGTGATCTTGCCGGAGAGTATGTACGACCCGGCGATGGCGCCCACGCCTGTGACATTAAACACTTCGCGCACTTCCGCCCGGCCTGTGACCACTTCGCGGAAAATCGGCTCCAGCATTCCTTCCAGCGCCTTTTTGATGTCGTCGATGACATTGTAGATGATCCCGTACAGGCGAACGTCCACATCCTCGGACTCGGCCTGGGTTTTTGCCTTTTCCGTGGGACGCACGTTAAAGCCGATGACGATGGCGTTGGAGGCCGCCGCCAGGCTCACGTCTGTCTCAGTTATTCCACCCACGGCGGAGTGGAGGACATTTATCCGGATATTTTCTATTTTCAGGTCGCCTATGGCCTGCCGCATCGCTTCGATGGAGCCTTGCAGGTCCGCCTTTAAGATGATGTTCAGGTCACGCATTTCGCCCCTGTTTATCTGGGCATGCAGGCTCTCCAGCTTCACGTGTCCCTTGGCGGTCAGCCCTTCTATGCGCTGGACATCCTGGCGTTTCATGGCTATCTGGTTGGCTTTCCGGTCAGACTCCACCACCATGATAACTTCCCCGGCGGTGGGCACCCCGTCAAACCCCAGCACCTCCACCGGTGTGGATGGCCCCACGTCTTCGCGGCGCTTGCCCAGGTCGTCCATAAGGGCGCGCACCTTGCCGCTGCTCACCCCGGCCACAAACGCGTCCCCCACCTTCAGGGTGCCACGCTGCACCAGCACCGTGGCCACCGGCCCGCGTCCTTTGTCCAGCCTCGATTCTATGATCGTTCCCACAGCCTCCCTGTCCGGGTTGGCGCGCAACTCCAGCACTTCGGCCTGCAACAGGATCATCTCCAGCAGCGTGTCTATCCCGGTCTTCTGCTTGGCGGAGACCTGGCAGAATATTGTTTCCCCGCCCCACTCCTCGGCCACCAGCCCGTGGCCGGAGAGCTCCTGGCGAATCCGGTCCGGTTCCGCGCCTGGCTTGTCTATTTTGTTAATCGCCACCACCACAGGCACCTTGGCCGCTTCGGCGTGGTGGATCGCTTCGAGGGTCTGCGGCATCACACCGTCGTCGGCGGCCACCACCAGCACCACAATATCCGTAACAGAGGCGCCCCTGGC
>JAOUNV010000549.1 GCA_029880775.1 Nitrospinota bacterium
CGAATGGCCCTGACCACGCAGAACCGGGCGCGTTGGTTAATAATGCCAAGAGCGGCGGTGAACCCGAAAAGGACGGCAAGGCCCTCGAACTCCAGGTGATTGTAATAGTAAGGGATTCCTATCATTCCGGCGGCGATGACGATGAATCCGGCGGGAACCTGGACAACCGGGGGAACCTGGAGCATGTATCCTCCGCCAGAGGCGCCTCCGCCGCCCTTCTTTTCCCACACAAGGTATTTCAACCCGATGACAACGCCGACAAACAGCCCCACCATCATCCAGAGCCCGCTTACGGACATGGAGGCGATGGAGCTGTAGAATCCTCCGATGGTGCAGCCCCGGGACAGGTTGGCCCCGATTCCCATAAGCGCCCCTCCGATGATTCCCTTTATCGCCTCCCGAAGCGGGGGTATCCGGATGGCGAATTCCCGCGCGGCCAGGGCGGCGCCGAACGCGCCCAGCAGAAAACCAATGTCCATAACCGAGCTTTGGTGCTCGAAAGGTGATATCTGGGCCACATCGCCTATGCCTAAAAACTCAAGGATATGAAGGCCCCAGTTCCTGAGCCCGGTGAAGACCGTCCACGGGCTTTCATAGGCGAACATCATGGTGTTGATAAAGCCGACAAGGGCGCCGGCCGTCAGTGGAGACCAAGCCTCCCTGAAAGCGGATTTGTATGTGTCCAAAGCTATACTACTTCTTTAGAATTCTATTTCCTTGGTTGATTCAAACTCCTCACCCTCGTTGCTGGTGAAAACAACTTTCAGGGTGCCAGGCTTGTCAACTTTCAGAGGAAAGGATATCCTGGGATTGGCGCTTATGGCCGAAGACATATCCAATGAACCAACCTCCTTGCCATTATAATAGGCGGTCATTTTATTCAGGTAGATGGCCGGCTCCTTCCGGATGAACTCCTCTGAATCCGGGAACAGGCCAAGCCCGGTCGAGGAAGGGTATTTCTGGCTGACCTGGACTTCCAGCACATCGCCTTTCTTGATTTTATTGACGATTTTTATTTTGGGCGATTTTCTTCTGGCCATGTCAGCACCCTCCTCCCACGATTCTCATTACCGCATCTCCCACCCAGCGGCCATGCTTGCTGCATTGAATGATGGCTGACACAGTCTTTGTTCCGGCGTCCATCCTGGTCTGGAACTTCAGGAAAGGCTTGCCGCTCTGGGGCGTGAAGTTATACATGCATTTCGATGCTATAGGATCGTCAATCACGACGAATGTTACGCTTTCGATGTAATGATCATTTTCCATCGGATGGTCCAAGGTCATTTCAACCGGCACAACCCTTCCATCCTCCGCCACAAGGGGAACCTTTAGGATGGGTGTGTGCTCCTTTTCCAGCCCAGCTAGATTCTTCTTGTCCTTGGCCCTTTGGATATCATTGGGCAGGGCAACCGCATGGGCCAACCTGGGGATCGCCGAGCTTCCCAAGGCGACAGTGAATACTCCCAAGCTGACGCGGTGGATAAATCCTCTCCGGTTAAGCTTCATTCTCAACTCCTCCCAGTCATTTATTCCAGCTTTTTACAAGGGCCGCCAAGGCGCCGATATCGTCTTTCGACAAATCTTCGGAAAACCCTGGCATCTCCGCCTCCATCTGGCTTGCGGCAAAGCGTTTATCCTTGCCCATCGCTCCCTTGCTTATAATTTCCGATATTCTTTCCACGCTGCTTTCTTTCAGGAAATCAACGTTGACAAGCGCAGGCCCTTCCGTGGAGCCTTCGGCCATCCGGCCATGGCATTCGGCGCAATTCAGAACATAGGTCATCTTTACAGCCTTATCTGGGAACATATCCGCGCCCCAGGCTTGGGCTATAACAAACATTGGCGCCGAAACTACCGCCAACAAGAACGCTCCTAATCTCATAAAATTCATTCCTCCCGGCCTCCCCCCTTTGTGGAGGGGAGGCGCAGCAGGATATAACTTTCAGGCCTAGCCTTAGCTTATTTAGATGCGGCGAAACTCACGGTCGTGGGAAGAGCGTGATGAGGCTCTCCATCCACGCTGATCTTCTTGACCGGCTTGAGGGTTCCCGCGTCGATTATCCAGACGGCGCGCCCGAAAGTCTCGGCAATCCAGTAGGTCTTCTTATCCGGCATCAAGGCGATATTGCAAAGGCCGC
>JAOUNV010000550.1 GCA_029880775.1 Nitrospinota bacterium
AGTCCCATATGGCCACCACCCCTCCTATTGATCCCGCGACGATTCTGCTCCCATCCTGGCTGAACGCCACGTTTCGAATCCGGCGCAGGGGCTCTTCATACTCGCGGACGGACTCCCCTGACTGGACGTCCCACAGCTTCAACTTTCCTTCCCATTCCGCTGTCAGCAGATGTTCTCCGTCAGGGGTGAAGGCAATGCCGCCGACCTCGACGGCGCCGAATTTCTTGACGACGCTGGCTCTGTTCATGTCCCATAGGTACACCATATCGTCCCATCCCCCCGTGGCGGCGTACTTGCCGTCAGAGGATATGACTGTGGAGCTTACTCCCTTTTTATACCCCTCAAATGTCTTTACTACCTTTCCGGAAGCTGTGTCCCATACGATCAGATCACCTGTGCTATCGCCGGCCAAAATTGTTTTTCCTCCATCAAGCGGGGCCAGCGCCGATATATGTCCTGTATAACCAAATTCAAACATCAAGGGGGAATCCACCTCTTTTCTCATGAAGACGATGTTCTTTTCACTTTTTATATCCCAGACATTTATCGCTCCTGTAAGATCTCCGGCTATGACTCTGCCGCCATCTCTGGAAAACGCCACTTCAGTTACATCTGGCTTAAAATCACTGCTCCTCCCGAAAATGCCTCTAAAAATGAAATGCTTGACCTTCTGCTCCGCATTATGAAGGATTTTCATTGTGTATTGACCTGTCATTTTTCCGGATTCCATATCCCAAAGCTTGACCTTGGCCTTGGAATGGCCGGAGACGGCCCGTTTACCATCTGGCGAGATAGCCACTGCGTTGATTTGTTCGTTTCGCTTCCTGATCGACTTTATCTGCCTGCCTTTTGCAAGGTCCAGAAACCTCATGGTACCGTCTCTCAAGCCGAGAAGCGCTTGTTTGGCGTCTGCCGAAAAGGCTATGTCCCCCAGGTATACCCCTGAATCTTTAAAGGTGGCCACCCTCTCTCCGGTGGATATGTTCCAGGCAAACATATCCCAATGGCTGTCCCCCGCGGCAAATGTGGCGCCGTCCGGCGAGACTTCAATGGCTGTTAATTTCGAGTCGTCCACCTTGAAATTGCGAAGCTTCTTTCCGGCGTCCATGTCCCAAAGCTGGACGGAGCCGCGATCGCAGGCGGTAACCGCTATTTTCCCTCCAGCGGCCAGCTTGATTCGCTCTATGATCACGCCCGTGGTCTTGACGATATTTTTCACCTCGCCTGTTTCAACGTCCCATAACCACATGGTGTCGTCCTCGCTGGCGGAGATGAGGCTTTTCCCGTCGATTGACAAGGCTATATCCACAATGGGCTTTTTGTGGCCCCTCAAAATCCTTTTCTCACCGGTGGCCAGGTCCCATAGCCGGATCGAGCCGGACGTGCCTGCCGTCACCATCATGGAACCGTCGGAGGAAAAGTCGAACGAGGAAGTATCCATGCCGGCCCCGGGCAATATCCGGACTGATTCGCCGGTTTCAAGATCCAGTATCTCAAGCGATTTATCGTGGTTTTGAATCAGCACCCGCTTTGTGGCTTCAGAAATGAAAGCGATCTTGCCGATCCCCGCTCCAAATAAGCGTTCGCTTTTTAGCAGTCCGGTGTGTCTGTCCAGAATCGTGACGCTGTTCCTTGCGGCCGCATAAATTTCCTTGCCATCCCGGGAGAAGAAAACCCTTGGATTGTCTTTCGTCTCAAGCTGGTGGAACCATAGTTCCGTGTCAATTGCAAGATCCCACAGTCGAACAGAGCCATCCGATCCGCCGGTAACAACGCTCTTTCCGTCATCTGAAAACCGGATAGACCATATGGTCCCGGTCTGGCCCAGCTTTAAATAGATCTCCGGCTTTGCCCCGGCCGCCGCCAGATGGGGGATAAGGAACAGGAACAAGGCCGCAGCCGCTTTTTTCATGTAATGATCTCCTTTACCGAACATATCAATAATAGTATGCCGAAAGGAGCCGTGGCAACCGCTATTTCCCCTGCCGCGCCCTCTACGCCTGCGCCTTTTTCAATCCGCCCCGCGGAAAACGGCCTCCACCTTCTCCGGCTGGTTCATCGATTTCAGGTATGCGGCGGGATCGACATTGGAACCTGGCCGGACCCCCAGATACTTCGCCCCGTTTTCCGA
>JAOUNV010000551.1 GCA_029880775.1 Nitrospinota bacterium
ATCTTGAAAAGCTCCTCCTTTCCAGGCGCCAAAAACGGTTCAATGGAAAAACGCTTGGCGCAGAATATCGGGATCAGAATGGTGTCAATTCCGGAAATATGGTTCGAGGCGATGATGGCCCCCCCCCTCCTTGGGCAGGTTCTCCCGGCCTATCACCCGCGACCTGTTCATGACCTTGAAGAAAAAATCGACGGGAGGATAGGAGATAAACCTGCAAAAGGACATAAGCATCCTTTTGACAAAGCCTATATGGAACGGGCTTTCTTCTTCTTCCTTGTATTCGCCGGAACGGGGCGGGGTTTCGGTTTCCATCGATATAATTTACTTTAGACAAAACGCATAGGCAAGCGGTCATTGCCCGAAATCACACATAAGGCCCCGGGTTTCCTCCCAGGCCTTCAAGGGCTGCGGCCATATCCTCCGGCATCGGCGCGGTGAACTCCATAGCCAGGCCTGTCGCTGGGTGCTGGAGTGCGAGCTTCCAGGAGTGCAACGCCGGCCTGCCGATAAGCTTGGCTCCGCCCCTCCGGCCGTAGGCCAGGTCTCCCAGCACAGGGCAATTGATGTGGGCCATATGGGCGCGGATCTGGTGTGTCCTGCCGGTGCCAAGGGTCACCACCAGCAAGGAGTGGTTCTCCAGGAACGCCTCCACCTTGAACATGGTCAACGCCTCCTTGCCGCCGGAGGCCACCACCGTCATCTTCTTCCTGTCCCGCCGGCTTCTGGCGATGTTCCCCTCGACGGCCCCCTCCAGAGGGCCCGGCTTGCCTTTTACAATGGCAAGGTAAACCCTTCTCATGGTCTTTTCCATTATCTGCCCGGCCAGGCTGTGGTGGGCTTCATCTGTTTTCGCCACCGTCAGAAGGCCGCTGGTCCCCTTGTCCAGCCGGTGGACGATCCCCGGCCTTGCCACGCCTCCAACGCCTGAAAGGTCCGGGCTGTGATGCAGAAGGGCGCTTACAAGAGTTCCGGTGTAGTTGCCCGCGGCAGGATGCACCACCATTCCTGCGGGCTTGTTCACCACCAGGAAATGCGCGTCCTCGTAAACTATGTCCAACGGGATGTTCTCCGGCGCCACAGTAGATGGAGCGGCTTTCGGGATGGCGACGCTGATTTTGTCCCCTTCCGCCAGCCTGTGGGATGGGCGGACTTTGATCCCGTTCACCAGGATGGCCCCTTCCTCAAGCAATTTGTGGACCCTGGAGCGCGAGAGCTTGCGTATCGACTTTGCGGCGAACCTATCCACCCTCTCTCCGGCATCCTGCGGCGGGACGGTTATCTGGCCGTCAGCTTCCGGAAGTTCCATGCATAGACAGACAAAGCCGCTGTAAGGGCCGCCACCGCCACCATTTGCGAGGTGGATAGCGCCCCGCCGAAGACGGCGCCCCGGGGGTCGGAACGGTACATCTCAACAATGCTCCGCCCGACGGCGTACAACCCGATCCAGGACCAGAAGACCTGGCCTTCAAACTTCTTATGTTTGCGAAGAAGCATGAGAATGGAGAAGATGATCAGCTCGTTTGCCGAGTCGTAAAGCTGCGAGGGGTGAAGCGGGATACCCGTGGGGGCTATAGACTTGACGTTGGTGAAGGTCACCGCCCAGGGGACGTCTGTCTGAAGCCCATAGCAGCACCCGGCGAAAAAGCATCCAAGCCTGCCTATGGCATGGCCAAGGGCGGCGCCAGGAGCGGTGATGTCGGCGAGCTTCCAGAAGGACAAGCCTTTGATCCTGGTGAACACCAACCCAGCCGCCAAAGCCCCGATAAGGCCGCCGTAGAACACAAGCCCTCCGGACCAGATCTTGAAAACGTCCAGAGGGTTTTGCAGGTAATGCTGATAATTTACGATAACAAAAAAGATCCTCGACCCAACGATGGCGGACAGCACGCACCAGAAGGCAAGGTCGTATGTGGTGTCCCTGTCTATCCCCTCCTGCTCGCCCAGCCGGGCCATCCACCAGATTCCAACCAGGAAGCCAGTGGCCACAAGAAGGCCGTAGGTGTGCAGGGTGATGGGGCCTATAGATATAATTTCAGGATGCATAGGTCATCATTCTATCAGATATTGAAAAAATCAAAAGTCATGAAAAGGAAAGCAAGACCTTCATGGCTTTCCTGCTCGCGGCAAAGG
>JAOUNV010000553.1 GCA_029880775.1 Nitrospinota bacterium
CGCAAGATGCTGGGGGACCAGTGCCTCTATATCTGCGCTGACGACACCCACGGCGCCCCTATCATGCTCCGCGCCCGCAAAGAAGGCGTGGCGCCGGAAGCGATAATAGAGCGTTACCATAAGGAACATCTGAAAGACTTCTCCGACTTCCTCATAGAGTTCGACTGTTACCATTCTACCAATTCAGAGGAAAACAGACTTCTGGCCGAGGAAATCTACCTCAAACTCAATGAGGGGGGAAGCATCACAGAGAAGGAAGTGGAGCAGACATGGTGCGACACGGACGAGATGTTCCTGCCGGACCGGTTCGTCCGGGGCGTCTGCCCGAAGTGCAAGGCGGAGGATCAGTATGGCGACGTCTGCGAGGCGTGCGGCGCCCATTACGATCCCACGGAGCTTATCTCCCCCAAATGCTCCATCTGCGGGGGCGCGCCTTCCAGGAAGAGGTCTAGCCATTATTTCTTCCGTGTGGCGGACCAGTTGCCCGCGCTGGAGAAGTTCATGGAGGGGGGCGCCTTGCAGAAGGAGGTGAAGAACTTTCTGGCCACCTGGCTGAAGGAGGGCCTCAAGGAGTGGGACATCACCAGGGACGGGCCGTATTTCGGGTTCAAGATCCCCGGCGAGGAGAATAAATACTTCTACGTATGGCTCGACGCCCCGGTGGGCTACATCGCCTCCACCAAAAAATGGGCGGATGAGAACAATGCGGATTTCGACTCCATCTGGCGGAACGGAGATTCCGAGATCCGCCATTTCATCGGCAAGGATATCGTCTATTTCCACACCCTTTTCTGGGTGCCGATGCTGGCCGGGGCCGGCTTTTCCATTCCGGACAAGATCCATGTCCACGGCTTTCTCACCGTCAACGGGGAGAAGATGTCCAAGACCAAGGGGACGTTCATAAATGCAAGGACGTTCCTGGACCATATCGATCCGGAGACTTTGCGATACTACTATGCCAGCAAGCTGAAAAACAGCGTGGACGACCTGGACCTTTCCTTCAGCGACTTTGTATTCCGGGTCAACGCCGAGTTGGTGAACAAGGTTGCCAACCTGGGCTCCCGCTGCGTCTCCATCATGAACAAGTCCAAAGAGCTGGATGACACCCTGGGCGCCATTTCCGGCGAGGGCCAGGCCCTGGTGGAGAACGCCTCCGCCGATGGGGAGGACATCGCCAGGCTGTATGCGGACCTGGAGTTCGGCGCCGCCCTGAAGAGGATAATGAAAATCGCCGACGCGGCCAACCTGTACATCGACCAGGCCAAGCCGTGGGAGCTGAAGAACGATCCCGCCAAGCTGCAGGAGGTTCTGACTGCGGGGATAAACACCTTCCGCCTCATAACGCTTTATCTAAAGCCGGTCATCCCAAGGTTCGCCCGGAAGACGGAAAGCATGCTGAACATCGAGCCGATGACCTGGGAGGACCACAAGAAGACCTTGGCCAACCACAAGATCGGTAAGTTCCAGCGGCTGGCCGAAAGGGTGGATATAAAGGCCACGGAGAAGATCGTGCAGGCCACCAGGGACGCGGCGGAAAAGCAGGCGGCCCAGAATGCCGCCGCGCAGGAGGACCATATCTCCTTCGACGATTTCGCCAAGGTGAAGCTGGTCACCGCAAAGGTGCTGGAGGCGGAGAAGGTCCCGAAGGCGGACAAGCTTTTGAAGCTGACAGTGGACGACGGCGGGGGCCGCAGGACCATCGTGGCCGGCATAGCGCAGCATTACTCCCCGGAGGATATGGTTGGCAAGACGGTGGTGATCGTGGCGAACCTTGCGCCGCGCAAGCTGCGGGGCATCACCTCCCAGGGGATGCTGCTGGCCGTCAACGATGGAGACAAGCTTACCCTGATAACCCCCGAAGGCCAGGCGCCCCCCGGCATAAGGGTGTCTTGAGGGGGCTTGTACATTAGGCGGGCTTTTTTAAGATCCCGTCAATTCTGGCGATGGGTTAAGGATCGGCGGTTTCCCCTACGATGGACGCCGCCACCATGTCCGGCAGGTTGAACTGTTCCTCATATTCCTCGTAACTGTAAACCTTGTCCCCCACTCTCCAGGAAACGTATTTTTGACCATCGGGCGAGGCTGTGTAATATCCATCCGGCGTGTATGTGACATAGTCCGAGCGGCCA
>JAOUNV010000552.1 GCA_029880775.1 Nitrospinota bacterium
TGCGGTCTTCTCGGAAACGCGGCCCGACGCGGCGAAATCCTGCTCGGTGATAACGGCGTCCAGATCCTGCCGATCCAGCACTATGAACCTGTTGGAATGAAACAGAACCGTGGAAAGCATGTCCGACATGCCGGAGCCGATCTCTGCGCTGCCCTTGGCCGCTTTGTTCACGAATTTGGTCACCGCGATCCGGGCCTTGGGCCCGTTATATCTCGCCTCCTTGACGCTCTTTATGTCCGGCCCGCTGGTGTAGCGCGCTTTGGCGTTTGGGTTGCCGGTGGTGCAACCGACCAAAGAGGCCCCGATCACCATCGCCAGAACTGTGGCGGCTGTAATGAATAATTTGTTTTTTCTCATGTCGATATTCTTACGGACTTTGCCCCGCTATTCAAACTAAATCTGCGGAAAGCCGGCGCGGCGGCTGACATCCTGTCCACTCCTACTGTTTGATCTCGGTTCCCACGCCTGTGTCTGTGAAAATTTCCAAAAGAACGGAATGGACCACCCGCCCATCAACAATATGGGCCTTGGCCACGCCCGCCTCCAAGGCGGTGAAACAAGCTTTTACTTTAGGGACCATCCCCCCGCGGATAATACCCCTGCCGATCAGATCCTTGGCGCAATCTTCCGTGACCGTGGATATCAGTTTCTTATCGCCGTCCAGGATGCCTGCTTCGTCCGTGAGCAGCAAAAGCTTCTCCGCCCCGATGGCCCCCGCTATGGCGCCTGCCACGTAATCGGCGTTGATATTGTAAGTCTCCCCCCCCCTGCCATACCCCACGGGGGCTATGACCGGGATAAACCCGCCTGAGGAGATATGGTCCAGGATCGAGGAGTTGATGGAAGTCACTTTCCCAACCATCCCCACATCGATGATCTCCGGGCGATCGAGCTCCGGCCCCGGCTTCTCCACGAACAGCTTTTCCGCGTGAATCATATCCCCGTCCTTGCCGGAAAGGCCCAGGGCCGATCCGCCGTTTCGGTTTATCAGCGCCACTATTTCCTTGTTCACTTTGCCGGCCAGCACCATCTCCACCACGTCCAGGGTCTGCTGGTCGGTCACGCGCTGTCCATGGATGAAGGTGGTCTGGATCCCCATTTTTTCAAGGGTCTGCCCGATCTGCGGACCTCCGCCATGCACCACCACCGGGTTTATCCCGATATGCTTTAGAAGGACAACATCTTTGGCGAAGCTGTTTTTCAGCGTGTCGTCCACCATGGCGCCGCCGCCATATTTGATCACCAGAGTTTTGCCTTTGAACGCGCGGATGTATGGCAGCGCTTCCACCAGCGTGGCGGCCTTGGCCACCAGCGTGTCGATTTCGGGGTTATGGCTCATATTAAAGTTGTCAATCCGTTGTGGCGCTGTGAAAAAAGCAGGTTACCACAGATCAAGCGCAAAAGGGCCAGCCGCATGGCCAGCCCCCGATTTCGCGCTATCAATTATCGAAAATGGTGAATCGGACATTCGTCAATGTGGCGGGGAGATTGGCGTTTGGATGCCCCTCCTTTTCGGAAGTGCCGCCCCCCACCGTAAAATATTTTAGGCTGTTAAACGGGCCGCTGGTGGGAACTTGGTATGTGGCAATCAAACTTTCGCCTCCGCCAGACACATCATAGATCAAGCATTCCACCAGTCCGTCAGCCAAATCAGGGCCTCGTCCGTATAGCAGGCTGGACGCTGTCGTATCCCAGGAACAATCGTATTTATATGTCGAGGAGCGAAGGTACAACGGCAGGTCAAACTGGGTGTCTTTCCATTCGCAGTATTGAGGATTTCCCCCGACGCATGTCTGGTCGAACCGCTGGTTCACCAGCCGCGTCTCCAGCCTGCTGTCAAACGCAAACCGGTTCCCCAGGATATGCCAGTTGGCTTCCCTGTAATACTGGCCATAAGACCAGAAAACCGAGATCACCACATCGTTGCCTTCCGCCAGGGGCCATGGGAAATCTGACCAGTCCATATTGGTGACGGTCCATGTCACCCGTCCCTTGTTGATCGGCCTTTCACCCAGAACCTCGGTGGCGCCATCGGCTTTCTGCCCCTGGGTTCCCTGGTTAATGTCAACGGTCTGCCCGTTGGTCATTGGCCCGCACACCTCCACCGTCCAGGCCACCTGCCCGCTGGG
>JAOUNV010000554.1 GCA_029880775.1 Nitrospinota bacterium
GTGGCCAGGCTGGACCCTGCCACCGGCGAGCTGAAGGAATACCGGCTGCCATCCACAGTGGGGCTGCCGGATCCGGAGTGGGACTATGATCCTAAAAGCAAGCTGACCACGCCGCAAAGCTATGATGTGTACAGCGTGGGCAATCCTGGCGCCCTGGTGGTGGATAAGAATGATGTGGTATGGTTCGTCACTCTTCTCGGCAACTCGGTGGTCAGGTTCGATCCTGTCAAGGAGGAGTTCACCGAATACATTTTACCCACAGAGCATTCCCAGCCATATGATGTTGCGGTGGATTCCAAGGGGCGAGTGTGGTTCGTGGAGAAGAACACGGGCAAATTCGGATATCTGGATCTACAATCGGGGAAAAAGCACGAGATGAGCCTGGGGGAAGGCGCGGACCCCATGGGTATCGCAATAGACGAAAACGATAAGGTGTGGGTCGGCGATGTCACCGGCAATTTTCTGGGACGATACGATCCTGACACCAAAAAGATCAGGGTGTATCCGATCACGGTACCGGTCTCGCAGCCGGGTCAGATGCGATTTGATAATATGGGTAACCTGTGGGTGTGCAACCTGCACAGCCAGCAGCTCGGCGTGCTGATGTTCGACAAAAAAAGCAAGACCGATCCGGAAAAAGGGATCTATGCCGTGGTCCCTCTGCCCGGTTACAATGCCGTTCCCCAGGCCCTGGCCCCCGACAAAGAGGGGAGAATATGGATAGTGGATTCCATGACCAACCAGGTGGGATTCTACGATTCAACCCACATGAGATGGAGACTTTTCGAGATACCCACAGCCAACTCCCAGCCTATGGGCGTGACGGTGGACGCGAAAGGGGACGTGTGGTTCACCCAGAGCGACCGCCACGCAAACAAGATCTCGAGGCTGATAACCTCCAGCATACAGACAGAGGAGGCCCACAAATCCAGCGGCCCCGGAGAACTGCAAGCGGAGGACACCAAAGATGGAGGCCGAGGTGGCATGACAATGCTGGTTATCCTCTCTCTGGTGGTCATTCTTATATTGGGGACTGGCGTGTTCATGTTCCGCAAAGCCAAGTCGTGACCCGTAGGATCTCTAACAAGATGTACTTTAAGCATACAATCACGACCATCGTTTTGTCGTTGGCTTTGGCTTCGGAAGCGGGCGCTGGCCGACAAGAGCTGATCACGGAATATCCTTTGCCGTCCAAAGACGCATACCCCACCTCCATCCAGCCTGGCCAAGGGGGGGATATCTGGTTTCTGGAGTTTTTCGTAAATAAGCTGGCCCGGTTCAACTCTGACACAGGCGAGCTGGAGGAGTTTCCCATCCCCTCCACCAAAAGCGAGCCGCTGGACCTGACCATAGACCGAGACGGGAAGGTATGGTTCACAGAGCAGGACGTGAGCGCTATAGCCGTATTTGATCCTAAAACAAAAAAGTTCTCCGAGATCCTGCTGCCGGACAGCAAAGTAAAGCCCGCCTCCATCCTGGCCGCTCATGATGGAACTATCTGGGCCTTGGGTTGGAACACGGACACGCTTATCGGCTACCATCCCAAAAGCGGAAAGTTTACGCAAAGAACAATCCCTACCCCACGGAGCAATTCCTATGACCTGGCCGAGGACGGCAAGGGACGTATCTGGTTTATGGAACGTGCCAGGAACAAGCTGGCCATGTATGACCCGAAGATAGACAAGTTCGAAGAATGGCAAGTATCGGTTCAGCCACAGTCGCCGCTGGGCACGCTGATAGATTCCAAGGGGGCGGTGTGGTTTTTGGCGATGATCGATAATCATCTGGCCCGGTTCGATCCTATTACGGAAAAGACTACGGTGTTTCCATTGCCCAAGAACAAGGGGGCAAAGGAGATCACCATCGACTCCAACGATAACATTTGGATGGTACAGCATACCGATAACCGACTTGTCCGGTTCGACCCTGCCACGAAGAGCGTCAACTCGTTCGACATAGCCACTGGCAAGTGCAAGCCGAACTCTGTGGCCGCCGACTCTAAGGGGCGCATTTGGTTCACAGGCTCCACTCCCGCCAGGATCGGCTACCTCGATTCCAGGATTATCGGCGAGGCGAAGAGTGATCTGAATATCAAGATCAGACCCACGCGAGGGCTGCTACGCTAA
>JAOUNV010000555.1 GCA_029880775.1 Nitrospinota bacterium
GTTGGTAACATATACGTTCAGTCGTTTCAAGGTGGCGGCCAGAGTGGGGATGTCCGTTCTGCCCACCAGTGACACCGGCTTATGGGTTGCCAGCGCCGTCACCTTTTCTTCTACATCTTTATCGGTGGGCGCCCCTAGCAGAGCCAAATCCACATGGGGGGCCAGACTGTCAATCAGCGCTGCGAAGCGCTCGGCGGGCCACATCTTCGCCGAGCCGTATGTTGCGCCGAATCCTATGCCGACCAGCGGACGGCTTGTGTGGGGGAGCAGCTTCATCGATTTCTCCATGGCGCTATCGGGTGGCACGATCCGGGAGGGCGCCGGAGCAAGATCTGGAAAGACGCTTTTGACCAGGGAGAGGAAGTAGTCCTGCTGATGAACTGAATGCTTCGGTGGTCTCGAAAGGGCGTGGGTCAGCAGCAGACTCCTCACCATACCGGAGTATCCGGCCCGATGCGGAATACCGCCGCCCCAGAACTCCCAGGCGGAACGGAATGAGTTGGGGAAAATGACAAGCGACTGGTAGTTTTCCGTAAAGATTTCACGCAACACAAGGCGTCTGGCCGCCGACGGGTTCGGAAGTGGATAGACCTTATCCACCGATGGCATTATGGCTCCCAGCTCGGCGATGTTTTCCTTTATGGCCATGCCGATAAAAGCCTCCGGATATAGGGCCCGGACGCTTTCCACTGCCGGAGCGGCCATCACCGCGTCTCCCAGCCAGTTGGGCATCCGAAACAAAATTCTGGATGGGTCGGCGGGTGAATTGTCCATCTTAAGAGGTGGCGCCAGCGCCGGTGGCGCCAGCGCCGGTGACGCCAGCGCCATTGGGGCGAGTCCCCTTTATGGTGGATTCAATAAGCGCCAATTCTTTTTCCGCTATGGCGATCTCGTCAGCGTTTGGTTCTTTTCTCCATCGTCCATGGAACCAGAACCACTGTTCCGGCGCCTGGCGTATCGCCTCTTCCAGAGTATGGTTAAGTTTCATTATTATCTGGCGGATATCGGCATGACGATCACCGGTGGGATCATACTCCACCGGAGGCGAAATCCGGGCAATGTAAGTGTCGGTGGCGTCATCCCGAAAGCATAGCATGGAAAGAACCGGCGCCCCTGTGCGCATGCTCATCACCGCCGGAGTGGAAAAAGTGGAGGCGTATTTTCCCAGGAACGGCACGTAAACATGATTAAAAGAGGCCTTTTGGTCTATATGCACGGTGACTGTGTGCCCCTGTCGCAGATGGGCCAGCACCTCCCGCGCGGCTCTCTCTTTCTTTATGACACCCAGCCCAGGCGCGCAACGCGCGTCGTCCATGAACTTGTCCAGGTCCGGGTTGTCCACCTCCCGGATGATGGACCACACCGGATAGCCCATGGCGGCCAGGGAGCATGCGGCCACCTCGAAATGCCCGAAGTGGGCGGTGGAGAGGATCACTCCTTTACCTTGCCTGTGGGCCTTGATGTAGTGCTCCAGCCCTTCGAACTTTATATTGTCGTCCAGGGTGCTTCTTTTGATCAGAGGCAGGCGGCATCCATCGGTCAGGAACCTGCCGAAATGACGAGTGGTCCTGCGGGCCAGACGCATAAGCTCCGCCTCAGATTTACCGGGGTAGAGGTTGCGCATGTTATCCAGAGTGATCTTCAGCCTTTTGCGCTGCAGACGCAGAAGCGTCCAGAACACCCACCCCACGGCGGAGCCACCGGCCAGCGCCAGGTTCCGGGAAGCGGATTGGCAATACCACGTGAAATATTTCAGCGCCAGGTATGCTGTCTTATCCAGAAAATAATTTCGTTTTCGACTCATGTTCATTCACGCCGCGGAGGACGGGTTTATCCCCTCACCATCGCCGCAAAATTCTCCAGCACCTTCAGGCCAACGGCCTGGCTCTTCTCCGGGTGAAACTGGACGCCGTACACTTTCCCCTTGCTCGCGCAAGAGGCGAACTCGACACCATATTCGGTGGCGCCCAGCGCAATATCCTCGGTCGGCTGTGGATAGAAGGAGTGGACAAAGTAAAAGTCCGATCCGTCTGGTGTCCCGGCGAACAACGGATCCTGACGGGTGTACTTCACCTGGTTCCATCCCATGTGCGGTATTTTGTGATGGTCCTCTCCATTTTT
>JAOUNV010000557.1 GCA_029880775.1 Nitrospinota bacterium
CATTGTTTTTGTTGTCTTTATTGGTCGGGGCGAGAGGATTTGAACCTCCGACCACCTGCACCCCATATTGTTGCGCCATGCCGGGTTTTCAGTGTGTTTTCAGTAACTTGTGTTTTGCTCAGTCCAAAATAATGAGCAGTATTGGTCGTTAATAGTCAGTAACTTACACCTCTATTTTGGACAGATTAAGGTCCACTCGCCGGCGTGGTGCTTACTTAAATAGTGCTCGTTGGTCGTCTCCTCATCAGCGTGGGCCATCATGTCTGACACCACCGCAGAATCCCAGCCCGCGTCCACTTTCATTGATCCGCCCAGGGCACGGATGCTGTGGAAGGTGGGGCGCTCTGCTTTGTCCAGGTGAGCATAAAATCCGGAGGCCTCACGCGCAGCAAAAAAGGCGCGGGATATATCGGCCGGCATCACCTGAGTGATGTGGTCCCTCCCTTCTGCCCAATCTCCGCGCTTTTTCTTTTTCGCAGGCTTGCGGTGCACAATATACGGTGAGGCCAGTTGGTCATCCCCGCAGGCATCAATGGCCGCATCCAGCTCTGGCCAGATGACCAGGCGGATCCGCGCGGAGACTCCCCATTTTTCGACCTTTTGGCGCACAACATCCAAAACCTTGCCCACACCTGGCTCCAGATGTCGGTCTGATTTTTTCATCCTCGCCAACTCACCGCGCCCCTGCAATGACTCCAGTGCCAGGTCCATGCACCGTTGCAGCCATGGGTCTGCATGCTCTTTGATGCTGTTAAAACCTTCCAGGCTCAGGGGCTGCCGCTCCACTTCCTCACTGCGTGGGATGGTGTCAGCAGGTAAGTTGTGCTTGTCCTGGATCCATCCCTTGGATATTGCATAGCGCCACATCAGCATCAACGTGGCGCGGTAGACATTGGACTGGCGTGCTGGGTATTTATCCAGCAGCGCGTCCACGTCATCCAGTGTGACATCTGCAAAGGTTTGCTTGGGCCACGCGGCACGGATGTGCACCAGGCGCTGGCGGTAGCCGTCCATGGTGGCTTTGCTGAGGGGTTTGCCGCGGTTTCGCTTCTCAGGGAGGATCTGCTGCTCAAAGATGTCACAAAACTCAGCCAGGGGGCGCTGCGCGTTGGGTTTATTTTTCTTGAGCACCATGCCCACCAGATCCCGCCGGCCAAGCAGCTCAAGGTTGAGTTGCAAGGCCGCCGCAATGGCGTCAGCCTCTGGCGCATAGCCCCAATGGGTCCACTCATTTGTCAGTGGATCACGGTATGAATAATACCAACCCCCGCGGCGCTGCTTGCGGTATAGGTTGTCAGGCAGCCCCTGGTTGATGCGTCTGCGCTTGGTCATTGGTTTTGTCCGTGTGTTTTTTTAGTACCTGCGCCGCCAGATCATTCACTGGCACCACATTGGACAGATCCCGGCGCGCGGCGCCGGGTTGTGTATCGTCTGCCGGATCTCGGTCTGGGTCAACCCACCAGCGGCCGTTGCGGTTTTCTCCCCAGATCACCCTTTTCTTAATCCAGCCCAACACTTCCCGCCGTGATGGGCGGCTGCTGGGGCTAAATTTCTCACTGTTGATGTAATCTTTCAGTCGGTATTCCACTGGCTCACCCTTCTGCCAAACTTCTGGCGGCGGCCAGCGCCTGATCCAGCTGGCGCTCCTCAGTTGAAAATAGATCGACAAAAAACACCTCTATTGATATTTCGCGGGCGCAGTCACCGGCTGAGAATAAAAATTGCCAGTGAGGCGGAACAAGATTCCCGCAACAATCCCACGTGTCCTGATAATCAAAGGCAATATCAAATTCGTGGCTGCGCTCTGGGTTTCCGTACTTCACTGCTGCCGTAAACGAATCAGGCCCCATCCAGCTAGATCTGGGCCTATCAAACGATACAACAAAAGCACCATATGCCTCTGCAACTGCCAAAAATTCTGCCATGCCTTCCTTTTGTTTATCAGTTGCCCACTCTGGATAGCTATGTGCCACAGCTCACTCTCCTGCTGATCTGCGCCATCTGGCGGCGTGTCACGGGTATTGCGCCCAACTCGATGGCCAGGGCTCTCTTGCTCTTGCAGATGTCGTAATGCGGGCGCCTGGTTACCGGTGGCCCTTGATACCA
>JAOUNV010000556.1 GCA_029880775.1 Nitrospinota bacterium
CGACCCTGCGGACTCATGACGGCCCTCTGAGCTATCTGTCACTGCTGGCGGCTAAATTTTCCATGATATGGGATTGGCGGGAGATCTCAGAGAATGTGAATTATTACTACTTCAGGATTCATTCACCCGCCCTTCGGGGCGCTGCCCTCACCTTTTTCCTGGTCGCGCCTCTTGCCCTGGTCGGCGCCCTATTGTCCCTGAGGATGGAAAACAAGCCATGGCCGCTTCTGATGTCGGCGGCGGTGTTCATCATGGTGCTGTTGGGGTTCATGGTCATTGGCAGATACCGGGCGCCGCTGGTGGCGGCTATGATCCCTTTCGCCGGATACGCGCTTTCCAGGGCTGTATCCAGCGTCAAGATAGCGGCTGCCTGTATAGCCGCTGTGCTCTTCTACACTCAGGTTACATGGAATTCATATCCGGAGCAGAGGCTGATAAAGGTGTACGATTATTCCATCACGGCGACCATCCATTATTATCCAGCCATCGCCAAGGCGCGCAAAAATGGGGATATGGCCGAAGTGGCGAGGATTTACCAGGAGTGGATCACGAATGAGCGAATGTTCGGCCTGGACAGGTATCCACCCGAGTCCATGCCTACTCAGATACTGAGGCCCGCATTCAATACATTCACCGCATACGCCAAAGCCTTGGATCAAATCGGCAAAGGCTCCCAGGCCGCGGCCTGGAGGGGGAAAGCCGGGGCGCTGGGGAAAGTTATCGACAAGAAGCAAAAAGCCGGGAGTGAATAGAAATGCTAAGTTTGCGACAGTGTAAAGCCAAAGTGGGCGCCACTGCGAGTGTTGCGTGGAAAAGGTTCAGGCGCCATAATGACTCTAATATAAAAGGAGGTAATCCAACCATGAACAAATTTATGGCGCCATTGATTTTGACGGTGATTGTGTCGCTGGCTATTGCGTTTCCCGGCGCGGCGCAGGCTCTGGGCGACAAGGAACTACTGGAATCAGCCAAGGAGTATTTCGAGCCGTTGCCGGGTAAGCCGGAATTCAAGAGAGACAATCCAGGGTCCAAAGCGAAGATAGAGCTTGGCAAGGCGCTCTATTTTGAAAAAAGATTATCCTCCTCCAACGTCTTCTCCTGCAATTCGTGCCACGATCTGGCCTTGGGGGGGGCCGATAACTCCAGCTTCTCCATCGGCCACAAGTGGAAGAAAGGAGGACGCAACGCCCCTACAGTGTTCAACGCCTCGCTTCACCTGGCCCAGTTCTGGGACGGGCGTGCGAAGGATGTGGAGCATCAGGCTGGTATGCCGGTGCTAAACCCGGTGGAGATGAACGCCACCGAGGAGATGGTGCTGGAAAGACTCGGGTCGATCCCCGAATATGTGAAGATGTTCGCAAATGCGTTTCCTGGCGAAAAGCCCTCCCTTACATACAAAAATGTGGCCAAGGCTATCGGCGCTTTTGAGAGGACATTGCTAACTCCCTCCAGGTTCGACCAGTTCCTGGCGGGCAAGCTTGACGCCATGACAAAGGGGGAGAAGGAAGGGCTGAAGCTTTTCATAGATACCAATTGTGTCATCTGCCATAACGGAGCGACCGTGGGAGGCCTGGCGTACCAGAAGTTTGGCGTGTTCAAGAAGCCGGATTTCCTGACAGACAATGGAAGGTTCGATGTTACCAAAGACAAAAACGATATGTATGTGTTCAAGGTCCCCTCGTTACGCAACATAGAGCTGACGTATCCATATTTCAACAATGGAGCTGTGTGGGACCTGAAGGAGGCGGTGAAAATCATGGCCGATGTTCAGCTAGGAGAGCAGCTGAGCGATCAGGACGCCGGGAAAATCGTGGTATTCCTCAAATCACTAACAGGCGACAAGCCGAAAATCGAACTGCCGACTCTGCCGCCTGCCACTGTGTCCACCTCTCGGCCAGACACCGACTGACGGGTAATTATTCGCCAATGGCAAGTCGGGGGCGTTGAGGAGCGCCTCCGACTTTTTTTTACGCCACCATCAGGCTTTTGTTTTCACCCGGCACTCATCCCATATCTCCTGGGGCAGGACCACAGACTCTGTGAACGGTATCCCTGGAATTCCCCTGTTAGTGTTCAGGTCTATGCCGTGGCGCAGGTATGCCTTGT
>JAOUNV010000558.1 GCA_029880775.1 Nitrospinota bacterium
GCAGACGAAGTAGTTGTGCCCGTGCATTCTCTCGCACTTCCCCATATCCGCCAGGAAATGGGCGGCGGAGAAGACGCTGTCTCGCTTTTCAATCTTTATTCTGGTTTTGTCGCTCATATTGATAAGATACCCCATTCTGTCTTACGGCGCCATGTCTGGGGCAAGGGCGCTTGACAGCCGGGCGGTGGGGATTGAGAATTAAAGACAGCTCACAATATCGGAGGATGCTCATGGCGAAAAGGTACAAGCTGTTCATCGGCGGGAAATGGATAAGCGCCCAAGAGACGATGCCGGTGATTGATCCCTTCAATGGCAAGACGGTGGCCAGTGTGACCCTTGCAGGCCCTGCGGAGATGGATCAGGCGATCAGGGCGGCGGAAGAAGCCTTTGAAACGACAAAAACCATGAGTAGCCACGCCACTGCTTCCATCTTGAGAAAAGCCGCGGCGGGGATAGAGAAAAACCGCAAACGGCTGGTGGAGGCTATCATGGCGGAGGCGGGCAAGCCTGTGGCCTTGGCCGAGGGGGAGGTGGACCGTTCCATAACTACCTTCACAGTGGCGGCGGAGGAGGCGAGCCGTATCGGCGGCCAGTGGTTGCCGGTGGATATCGACGCGAACTCTGAAGGGAGGATCGCGCTGACCAAGCGGTTTCCCGTGGGAGTGGTGGCGGGGATATCCCCGTTTAACTTTCCCCTGAACCTAGTGGCCCACAAGGTGGCCCCGGCCATCGCGTCTCGCAATTGCATCGTGCTAAAGCCCGCCTCCAAGACACCGATCACTGCTCTTATTCTGGGGGAAATATTGGAAGCTGCGGGAGTGGCGCCAGGTCAGTACAACGTAGTTCCTTGCTCCAGGGAGGTGGGGGAGGCGTTGGCCACAGACCCAAGGGTGGCCAAGCTATCATTCACTGGCAGTCCGTCTGTGGGGTGGCGACTGAATAAATTGGCGTCTGGCAAAAAGGTGACACTGGAGCTGGGAGGCAACGCGGCCTCAGTGATCCATTCGGACGCGGACCTGGAATGGGCGGTGTCCCGCTCCGTCAAGGGAGCATATGTGTATGCCGGGCAGACCTGTATCTGCGTCCAACGCATATTGATTCACAAACCGGTGTACTCCAGGGTGGTGAAAGCTCTGGTAAAGGAGATCCAGGATAATATAAAGACCGGCGATCCACGGAGGAAAGACGTGCTGGCGGGCCCGATGATAAACGATGGCGCTCTGGCCCAGACAAAGGAATGGGTGGCCCAGGCGGTGGCTGGCGGGGCAAGGATCCTTGTGGGGGGAAAGGCCCAGGGGCCATGTTTCCAGCCGACGTTATTAGAAAATGTGAACCGTGACATGAATGTTGTGTGCAGGGAAGTCTTCGCGCCGGTGGCTGTGGTTCAAAGCTATCGTGATTTTGACGAGGCGCTGGATATGGTGAACGATTCCGACTACGGCCTGCAGGTGGGTGTGTTCACTTCCGGGCTCAAGGAAGCGTTTTCCGCCTTCGAAAAAGCCAGGGTGGGCGGGGTGATAATCAACGATTTTCCCACGTTCCGGGTGGACAATATGCCTTATGGGGGAGTGAAGCTCTCCGGCTTTGGGCGCGAAGGGGTGCGCTGGGCCATAGAGGAGATGACGGAAACAAAAGTGATGGTGATCAAGCCGTGATGGCGAGGCGCCAGGAGGGATAAGGAGCGGAAAGTGGCAAAGGAATATAAAACTATAACTGACAAGCTGGCCAGGTTCGCCATGGAGCAGAAGATATTTTTCATCTCCACCGCCGCGGAGGGGGACGATGTGAACCTGTCGCCAAAGGGGGTGGCGCCTTTGAAGGTGATCGATGAGAAAACGGTTGTGTACGCCGATTATCACGGCTCTGGAAACAAGACCGCCGAGCATTTGATGGCCGGAGGAAAGGCGACTTTGATGTTCACTTCATTTGGCGAGGAGCCGTTGATCCTTAGGTTCTTTTGTCGGGGACGTGTGGTGGACAGAGATGGCGAGGAGTTCGAGCGGCTGGCTCATGCTCATTATCCGAAGTTTGACCGGTCCCGATTCCGCCAGCTATTTATGTTTGAAGTGTATCGCGTACAGCGCAGCTGCGGCTTCGGTACGCCG
>JAOUNV010000559.1 GCA_029880775.1 Nitrospinota bacterium
GGAGTGCCATGGGTGTCATATGGTGGCGGGATGGAAGCCCGCCAATTTCAACCACAAAAGCATGGGGCCGACAGAGAAATGCGCCCCGTGCCACAAGCTTCCCGAAGCGCATGGAACCTCGCTGAAGGATTGCTCCGAGTGCCACAGGGTGGATAATTGGAAGCAGGCAAGGATGGACCATGGCGCCCTGGCAGGGATGATGGATTGCGCTTCCTGCCACAAGCTTCCCAAGACCCATGGGATAACCAAGCTGCAATGCTTCGAGTGCCACTCCACGACGGAGTGGAACCTTACCACATTCAACCATGCCCATATGGGCAAGGGGGTGGAGTGCGAAAAATGCCATAGACAAAAACCCACCCATGGACAGACGAATGTGAGATGCTCATCGTGCCACTCCATGAAAGCATGGAAGCCCGCCTGGTTCAGCCATTCAAGCATAGACACAAAGGCAGGCTGCATACAATGCCACAAACGGAGCAAGACCCACCTGCCCGTACCTGAAAACGTGGAGTGTGACCGGTGTCATATGGTTGGTACATGGAAGAAGGCCAAGTTCGACCATACGGCCCTCCGGAAAGAGGATGGTTGCCTGAAATGCCACAAGCTGCCGGAAAAGCATTTCATGACATATGTGAATTGCGGCTCCTGTCACCAGACCAACACCTGGAAAGGAGTGAAAATGAACCACTCCACCCTGGACCCGAAGGTGGAGTGCAAGTCATGCCACGCCCTGCCGTCAAGGCACATAGCCACATGGGACGACTGCAAGACATGCCACTCGGTATTTAACTGGAAGAAGCTTGCCATCGACCATAAGTTCCCCCTTCATCACGGGGCCAGGCGCGGCGGAAACCCATGCGTGGCGTGCCATCCCAGAGGGCTGAAGACATATGACTGCACCTCCTATTGCCATGAACATGGCAAGCTTGGCCTTCGTCTTGAGCACCTGGAGGAGGGGATTGTCAACCTCTCAGGCTGCGCAAAATGCCATCCAACGGGAAGAGAGCATGAAGGGGAAAGGGAAGGGCGCCGCCAACGGGGCGATGGAGAAGATGATTACAATGACGGCAAGGCAGACGGGTACTCCAGGGACGGAAAACGGGATGACGATTAGGCGCAGGGGAGTACAATGTACTCCATGAAAAAAACGGCCGCCAAGATGATGATCCTTTTGGGAATCTTGGTGGTGGTGCTGGTGGCCACCACCATGGTGGAGATCGCCGTGGATCAGCTTACCTACCAGAAAAGGGATCTTAGGCACCTTTTTAAACACTCCCTGGGTAACGTAGGGACCATGCTGGTCTTCCTCTCCGTAGCGGGATACATGATAAAAAAGCGTTATCGGCAGTTTCCCGGCAAAGCCAAGGACTGGCTGGATATCCACGAGTTTCTGGCTGTGGTGGGTGTGTTCATGGTCGGCATCCACACCGGCGCCCATCTTTCCGCCTTTGTCCCGACCATGACCTTGGCCATCACCATCGCCTGCTTGGTTTCAGGCTTTGTAGGCAGGGGGATATACAACCAGGCAAGGAAGGAACTGGCGGAGAAAAAGGGCGAATTGCTGAAAAAGGGCATGCCGCCGGAACAGGTGGAGGAAGAGCTGGCCATGGCCGCCTCCGCCGCCAAAACCCTGGCAAAATGGAGGGACACCCACAGGCCCCTTTCCCTGGCCCTGGTCCTTGCCTTGGCCTTGCATATTATCTCTGTCCTCTTTTTCGGCGGGTAGGGGGCGGCGGCGGCGGCTTTCGCTTTATCTGGCGGCCTGGGAGCCTGAGTTGCAATGCAGGCTGAAGGTATAAGAAATGCCGTTGCAGGTTCCGCAGCAATCTTCGCAATATCTATCGTTCGCTTTTCCCACACCCCAGGTTTGCTTGCCGGACCATGCGCCCATGCACACAGTTTCGCCCCCGATGCATTCCAGGGCGCCTGTCACATATCTGCCCAGCTCCTTTGTGGAGAAAGGACCCCAGGCCTGGCCGGAATGTTTTGAGCTGAAGAACTGGAATTCTATGTTTATGTCGTCATCGCAGAAATCGGTCACATACCATCCCATGCATTCAAGGTTGTTGCCGCAGGTGACGTCAAACTCCTTGGCGGCGC
>JAOUNV010000560.1 GCA_029880775.1 Nitrospinota bacterium
TCCTGGGGGACGATCCTCTTTTGAATCTCCACCACCCGGCGTTTGTGGTCCAGGATATCCCGCAGGACAGGGTTCAGGGTCAGGCTCATGTCATCCGTTCTCCGCCGGCCAGTATGGCACATACTCGGGCTTCCAGACCATGGCCTGAATCTTACTCATGGGGTCATCCCCTTCCTGGTGGGCAGAGGCGATCCCCTGGCGCACCGCCGTGTTATACACCGCCAGGGCCACCTGCAGGCTTACCTTGCGCAGCTGGGAGACGCGGGGGTAAATTCCGAAAGTCGTGGCGCAATCGGCCGGCGCCATGTCCGCCAGGCGGACGGCGGCTGCGGTGAACATCTCAGGCGTTACCCTGGTGGCGCCGGAAGCCAGGGCGCCCAGGCCCACGCCGGGGAAGATGAAAACGTTGTTCCCTTGGCCTATCCTGCGCTTCTTCCCCTGGAACTCCACATCGTCAAAAGGGCTGCCGGTGGCTATCAGCGCCCTGCCGCCGCTCCAATGGATAATGTCCTTTGGGTGGGCCTCCGCCTTGGAAGTGGGGTTGCTTAAAGGGAATACAAGGGGGGAATGGCAGTTGGCGGCCATCGCCTCCACCACCTCCTGCGTAAAAGAGCCTGGCTGGCCCGAGGTCCCCAGAAGGACCGTGGCTCCCCAGTTGCGGATTATCCCCGCAAGATTGACCCTTTCCCCCGGAGCCATCCCCCAACCTGCGCAGACTGAAGGATCGGCCGCGAACTCCAGCTTGTAGTCTTCCAGATCGTCCCTATCCCTGGACACCGCGCCATGACGGTCCACGGTAAGGATGCGGGCCAGGGCGTCCTGTTCGGACAGGCCTTCGGCCATGAGGCCGTTTTTTATCTGGCGGGCCACCCCCACGCCTCCCGCGCCCGCGCCGTAGACCAGGAACTTCTGGTCCGCCAGCCTCTCCCCGGCGATGCGCAGGGCCACGATCACGCCTGCCAGGACGACGGCGCCGGTCCCCTGGATATCGTCGTTGAAGGAAAGAAGCTTGTCCTGATACTTGTCCAGGTTTGTAAATGCGTGCTGCTTGGAGAAATCCTCCCACTGCAGCAGGGCGCCGGGATAGAGCGTCTTTATGTGATCCACGAACTTGCCGATGAAAAGGTCGTACTCCTCTCCTTCCAGCCGGCGCGCCTTGGCGCCCAGATATAGCGGATCGTCCAGCAGCGCTTCATTGTCTGTCCCCACGTCCAGGCATATGGGAAGGCACCATGCCGGGTTTATCCCCGCGCCCATGGTGTATAAGGAGAGCTTGCCGATGGGTATGCCCATGCCGCCCACCCCCTGGTCGCCGATGCCCAGGATGCCCTGGTTGTCGGTGACGACGATGACCCTGACATCCTCGGAATCGAGGTTTGAGGCCATGACGTCTATCATGTCCACATTCTCCGGGGAGATGTACAGCCCCCTGGAGAACCGGAAGATGTGGCTTCCCCTGCGCACCGCCTCCCCAACGGTGGGCGTATATATAATGGGGGTCATCTCCTCGGCGTACCTTTGCAGCAGGGCGTAGAAGAGGGTTTCATTCCTGTCCTGGAGGGAGCGCAGGTAGACATACTTTTCGATGTTGTCGTCCTTGCTGACATAATTTTCGTAGACCCTGTTGATCTGTTCTTTGATGGTGGAGACGTGAGGCGGCAGAAGCCCGGTCAGGCCGAATATGCTGCGCTCGTTTTCCGGAAATGCCGTGCCCTTGTTGAGCAACGGGTTGTGCAGAAGATCCGCCCCATGAAGGTTGACGGTGATATGCTTCTGCCCGCCGCCGCCAGTGATCCTGGAAAAATGCCTCACTTTTGAATCTCCTTTTATAGAGGATAACATATATCCCTCCCCTAAATTTGGAACTCCGGCCACAGCTTGGCAACCACAGATTTGCCAGGGGGCTCTTTGCTGATTGCTCGAAATATTGAAGAAAATATAAAGAAAATGAACTTTACTAGCCGGAACGCATATTTGCAAATATTCAGAGCGCAGCTGATTTTTTTTAAACTTGCAGGTATAATTCAGTATCACGAAATCAAATCGAAACAAGTTTTAAAAAATTAGTTGTAATTAGCATTAAATGTGAATATAATATTAGC
>JAOUNV010000561.1 GCA_029880775.1 Nitrospinota bacterium
CTCGCTATCGCGCACAGCCTTCTCCGCCGCCAGACGCCTCGAATCTGCCCGGCTGGCCTCTATCATGCTCGAGCAGGTGGTGATGAACGGCTCCAGGAAATCCTTCATGCTCTCCTCATATCCACCCGGCCGGTTGGCAAGCCCTATCATTCCCACCAAGGTGTCCCCTCGTTTCAGCGGCACGCCGAAAAAACAATTCAGCGCAGGATGCCCATTAGGGAGGCCGGAGGACCGAGGATCGGCGGCGGGATTGTTGCTGATCACATACTCCGCTGTGTCCAGCACGGCGCCATACAACGAATCCAGTTTACGAAACTCCATGCCAGGCTTAAACCCTTTATTCATATACCTCTTCGCCTTTTTGTCACCCGACATGATGGAAATAGAGTGAACCTTAAGATACGGTTTCCCGGCCTCATCGTAACGCGCCTCCCCGATGAATCCGAATTCGCTCTGGGATAGTGAGGTGATCCGTTTAAGAAGCCCCTCGAACATTCTTTCCGCTTGCTCCCCAAGAATGAATCTGGACTGCGCCTGGCTGATCGCCTCTAAAATCTCCTGGTTGCGGAACAACTCCTCTTCCGCCTTAATTTGCTCGGTGATGTCCCGGGATATCCGCAGCACCGCCGTCACTTCCCCCTCGTGGCCGCGGATCGGATTCAGAATGCTCTCCCACCACATCTCATCCTCGCCTTCAGTCCGAGTCATGTAGCGCACATGGCATGCTTCCCCTCGGCCAACTTTTTTCAGGGAACCCTCCATCACCGGTCGGAACTCGTCCCCCAGCAACTCCAGGCAGTTTCTGCCCGTCACATCCTCCAGGCTTTTGTATCCGTTAAGTTCCATGCCGCACTGATTCATGAAAAGAAACTTTCCCTGAAGATCCAGCAGGCAGATGCAATCGTCAGAGCTTTCCACCAGCGCCCGGTACCGCTCCTCACTATCGCGCAACGCTTCCTCGGCCTTCTTTCTCTCCGTAAGATCCCGAAACACGCCCAGGATCACTTTTTTCCCTTCGATCATGTATCGCTGTCCGGTCACCTCCACCGGGGCCGTTGTTCCATCCGCCCGCACAATCATATTCTCTCTGGGTATGGTAGGGTCGGGGTCGGTAACGCGATTTTCGAACCGTTCCTTAACCACCTGCGTATCCTCCGGTGGGTGAAGCCTGGACTGGCTCATTCCGGAGAATTCCTTCCTAGGTCTTCCAAACAATTTCTCCGCCGCCTGATTCGCCTCCAGCAGCATCCCCGTATCCGCATCCGCCAACAGCATGGCGTCTGGCGAATTCTCGAAAAACATCCGGAACCGCTCCTCGCTTTCCTTCAGCGCCTCCCGGGCCAGTTTGGTTTCCGTCACGTCGCGCTTCACCGCCAGCATAACCTCCCCATGCTCGGGATCCCGGTATCGCGTGACGGTGGTATGGGCCCAGAACGGCGTTCCATCCTTTTTAACGTTGCATATTTCGCCGCTCCATTCACCCTTCTTCTTCAGGATACTGTTTATATGTGATGAGATGTCCAAAGGTGTCTGCTCGGTAGGCATATTCTGTATAGCGACATGTTTGCCGATGAGTTCTCCATGATCGTATCCGAACATCTGCTCGAATTTCGGATTGGCATGGACAATCACGCTGTCTGACATACGGATCATCTGCACCCCCTCCGCGACATTCTTCATGATCGCCGCCTGGGTCCGCAGCTTCTCCTCGACGCGTTTGGAATCAGTTATAGCTCTCACGGAGTTCAGAACAGCCGGATGTCCCTCGAAGCTGATGAGCCCTGCGGAGACCGATACTTCTACTTCGGTCCCATCCTTTTTTCTTATTGTGGTCTCATAGCTTGTTGGAGCTTCCTTCCCGGCCAACATTTCCCTATGCTGTTTCGCTATTCCTTCAATTACCGAAGGGCTTAAAAGTTTTTCAATATTGATTCCGGTTATTTCATCCAGATCATACCCGAACATGGAGGCCATCGCTTCGTTAGCCAGCACTACCTTCTCGTCCTGAATGACGGCCACCCCTTCCTTCATCTGCGATATCAGAGTCCGGTACTTCTCCTCGCTCTCCAGTAGCGCTGACTCATAGCTACGCTGTCGAGTC
>JAOUNV010000562.1 GCA_029880775.1 Nitrospinota bacterium
CCAGCGCCCGAAACACAGCGAAAATGCCCACGACCCATATGGCAAGCTTTGTGTAAAATTCGTTGCGCCGTTCGATCATATCGCCAGAAACGCTATTTTGTTTTCATTGCACAGCCGCACGGTCTCCTCCAGCCCCACGACCATGGTCATGTCCGCTTCTATGGCCAGGGCGCTGGCGCCAGCTTTTATCATCGCCTCCACGGTGTCTCGCCCCACAGTGGGCACATCGAACCTGGGATCCTGGCTCGGCTTGCTCACCTTGCACACCACCGCGTCTCCCTTGGCGATTTTTCCGCCACGGGCGATGGCCTCGTCTGTTCCCTCGATCGCTTCTGCGGCTGTGACGGCGCCATTTTTCACCACCACCGTCTGGCCGATATCCAGAGCTGCTATTCCTTTGGCCATCTTCATGCCAAACTCCATATCCGCCAGTTCTTTTTTTCTGGGTCTTCTTTTGGCCAGCAGGCCGGGGCCGGGGGCAAGGCTGCGGAACAGGTCGAGCTGGCTTGCCACGGTCATCCCCTCCTTCTCCAATTCAGCGACGATAGATTTCATTATAGAATCGTCGTTTTTCAGCTTGGCTCTTTTCAGGATAGCCAGCGCCCGCAGGTCGAATCGAGGATTTTCATAGATTACTCGTTTATCCACCTTACCGGCGAACGCCACCTCTTTTACCCCTGATTTTTTAAGGAACGCGATCACTTTTGAAGCCTGCCCCAGGCCCAGCAGGCTGATTTGGGCCAGATCGATCTGTTCGGCCCACAGCCTTTCGTATGATTCCTTATCGAAGGTGACCGCAGCCACAGGACGTTGATTCGCCGCCTGCAAGCGGAGGGCAATGACGGGCAACTCCCCCTTTCCGGCGATAAGGCCCAACGGAGCGCCCATGCACGGCCTACGCAGAGGGCTTCAGGGTGACTGGTTTGAGCTTTCCGAGAACCTGGAGCGCCACCTTCAGCGACTGCAGTTCGTTCTCCACGGAGATAATGCGCTGGTCGCCGTTGGTGCCGCACCCGATAAGGTGTTTTAGCTCCAGCTTCAACGGATTGTCTCTGTGCACGAATATTCGCTCTATCATCGATTCCTGGCGATACTTAAGCTCATGATGCGTCAGCTCGTGCTGGGAGCTGGCGCGCCTGTGCACCAGGATGTCTTGGCTGGTATAGTCGAGAACCACGTATTCGCTCCTCTGGGTGATGGCCATGGTCCTGATTTTTTCTTGTGTAGCCCTGGAGGCGATTATGTTGGCCATGCATCCGCTTTCAAACTGCATCTGCACGTTCACCACATCCTCCTTGTCGCTCATCACCGATGAGCCGATCACGTTTAGCGCAGCCACCGGGGAGTTTACAATATTCATGATGATGTCGATATCGTGGATCATAAGATCCAGCACTACGCCGTCTTCCTTTACGCGGGGCTCGAAAGGCCCCAAACGGCGAGACTCGATGAGGATCGGATCCCTGACCACCTTTCGCAGCTCCTGCACCGCGCCATTGAACCGCTCCACATGCCCCACATGCAAGGCCACTTTTTTTCTGGCGGCCATCTCAAAAAGCTTCTCCGCCTTTTCCACGGTATCACAGACAGGCTTTTCCACCAGACAGTGCTTTCCCGCCTCCAGGCAGGTCATAGCTATCTCGTAATGTTTCTTGGTGGGAACGGCGATGGAGAGCACATCCACCTTCTCCAACAGTTCGCCAAAATCAGGATAATACTTGGTCCTGTGCTTGGCGGCGACCGCCTCCCCCTTTTCCTTATCCGAATCGGAAACACCCACAAGGGTGACGCCTGGAATCTCTCCGTAGGCCGCCACATGATACTGGCCCATATGACCAACGCCTATAACTCCGGCGTTAACTGTTTGATACATAGTGATTTTCAAAATCCCGGTAATGGTTAATCCTTGATTGTACCAAAATGGGTCGTGGTTTTAAAGGACAGAGGTCCAGATGTTGAATATTATCCAGAAGCGGCCCTTTGGGCGAGGTTACGGGAGCGGCGCGCGCCTCCATGCTCATTGAGGCTTTATAACGTAAGGCCTCTTTTTGAATTGGCGATAAGATCGAGCATCTGGCCCAACAATCCCTCCCGGCC
>JAOUNV010000563.1 GCA_029880775.1 Nitrospinota bacterium
TGATCTACAAAACTTTAAGCTGTCGCTTATTGACTCGTCCACATGAGATTCAGCGGCTAAATTTACCACTACATCGCATTCTGGCATATACGGCATATCCGCAATGTCCCGCTCCAGCAGGCGGTAATTGGGGCGAGCGGCGAATTCTCGCTGGGCCACCCTATCAGCCGCATAATTAACCATATCCACGTTAATCACATGGTGCCCATGGTTGAGCGCCTTTTCCACAAAATGCTTCCCGATGAAGCCTAATCCGCCTGTTACAAGAATTATCTTTGCCGACATCTATTTAATCCCATACCCTACTGTTTGTTGGTTTTTCTTCATACTCGAGCAACGAGCAGCCAGCACTACATCCGGAGTAGCGCCCTTGCCTAGGTTAATCTCAAAGGAAACTCTATCCGAAGAGCACCCCCTTTAGAAGCCCTTCGTCCACAATACCCGATTGGAAATGCTAAATAAATCTCCCAAACGACAAACAAGAACCGAGTTTAGTAATAATACCATAATGTCTTCGTAAATGAATATATTTTATGATCATACCCACCCATGTGGACTGTTCGGCCCAGGTGGTCTGTCCGATAACTGAGGGATAATTCCCTGGAAAGGAGTGGGCAAATGAGTCTCCAGGATGACCTTGAAAAAAAACTAAAGGAAGCCTCAATGTCCACGAGAAGGTCGAATGGGAGCATCACAACCGGGAAGTCACCGGCTCGGACCAAGAAGGGCTTAAGTTGGATGGGCGCTGTCGAAACGGATCGACAATGCGTTTACGTTGACGGCGCTACAAATGGCCATTGGATCGCGTGATCCGGCCTCTGGAATCATTCATAATCCAGACCGTGGCGTCCACAGTATGCTTGCAGGAAATACGTTAAGGAGCTTGAGGATCATCGTTTCACATAATTTGTTTCTACTTGATTTATGGGTAAGAAAGGAGTAGTTTTAGGCCATATAGAAAATATAGAAAATAAGGGTGGCGTGACATAGAGAAACTGTACCACCATTAGGATTGTGTGTCATGATTCGTAAGTCAGTTGTAGAATCTCAAAGAGCTTCATTTATTTTCGGTCGTTGCTTTCTTTATTCCCCTCTCTTGGTGGTTGCTCTATTCGCGTTGAGTTGCTCCGGGGATGGACGGACGGACTATGCGCCACCGCTCGAATCTGACCTGGTGTCGCGTATGCAGGGCGATGAGCCCCAAAAGGTGTCGGCAAAGCTTATAGCCAAAGCGGCCGCTGGTGACAAAGTCAAGGTTATCGTAGGCCTTACATCCCAGTTCACTCCTCCAGGACAACTAAACGCCGCAGTCCAAGCCGCCCAGGAGGCCGCTATCGCCAGGGATCAGAACACGGTCCTGAACACCTTGGCCGCTGCGAATCATTCCCATGTGAAAAAATACAAGTTCATCCCCTATATGGCGTTGACGGTGAACCAGAATGCGCTTAACGGCCTCACTCGCCATCCGCTGGTGAGCAGCGTGGCCGAGGATGTTTTGATTAAAATCAATCTTGCGCAGAGTGTGCCCCTGATCCAGGGGGACCAGGCCTGGGGCGTTGGTTTTACTGGCGCCGGCCAGGCTGTGGCCATACTGGATACAGGGGTGGACAAGACACATCCTTTCCTTACCGGAAAGGTTGTCGCCGAGGCGTGTTTCTCCTACAACAATCCCACAAGTGGCTATGCCACCACCTGCCCCAACGGGCTGCAATCCCATGTGGGCGCAGGAGCAGGCGTTAATTGCAATCTGGCCTACGCAGGGTGTGACCATGGAACCCATGTGGCAGGCATCGCCGCAGGCTCTGGGGGGTCGTTTAGCGGTGTAGCCAAGGGCGCCAACGTAATCGCCATTCAAGTGTTCACGTACTACACAGGCAGCGGTGATGTCGGAGCATTCTTTTCGGATATAGTCGCTGGCCTGAACCATGTGTATGCGATTCGAGGCTCACACAATATCGCCGCTGTAAACTTAAGTCTGGGCACTTCTGTCTTGTTCGCCGCCAATTGCGATGGTTCGATCTACACGGATGGCGGCGCCACGAAGGCCGCTATCGCCACTCTGGCTTCTGTGAATATCGCCACAGTGGTAGC
>JAOUNV010000108.1 GCA_029880775.1 Nitrospinota bacterium
TCTGGCTGGTGTCATCATCATCCCTTTCGCGCTGGAGATTATATTGAGCCTTGCCGCAAGGCCGATCTTCGTGCCCAGGACGTTGATATGGACCAACGTCCCCTTCTATGTGGCGGTGGGGGCGGGGCTGACAATACACATGCGGTGGACCATAAAGGCGCCGCTGATATTGCTTTTGGCCGTGGGACTGGGCCAAGGAGTGTGGACCCGATTCCACTACCAGAAGGAGCCATGGCGGGAAATGGCGCAAATGGTGGGGGAAAGAGCCGGGCCCAATGATGTGGTGGTGACCATACCCAACTCCGTGGCGATCCCCTTTTCCTATTACTCCTCCCGGTTGTTCCCGGAGCTGAAAATAATTCCCCTGCCCGCTCCCTTCCCTGCGCCGGGGATGGACCGGCCATACCCTTCCGGCAACATGGCGGAGCCGGGCTTCACCAGGGCGGACGCCGCGGCCTTTGATGAAATGGATTGCGATTTATCCTCCATTTGGGTGGTCACCAGGTTTCGGTGGTTATACGACCCACAGCTGATCGCCTTTGAGCGCTTGAGCGAAAAATGCGATCTGATCGAGTCTGGGGGATACCCGGCGCTGCATATCGCCCGGTTCGGAAAGAAAAAATCTGGCCCATGATGGCGCTCATTATGGCCGATCATGGTGACACGGCCTTTGCACAACTTTACATTGCGGACATCCCAGGGAAACACTCGGATCCTATTCTTTAATCACAGGGAGGCGGACAACGCCGCTGGATATGAAAATATACTTGTATAAGGAGATGGGAAAATGAGCGAAAAATGCGGTAGGAAAATATTCGGTTTCCACGGGCTGGTGATCATGGTTGTGGCGGTGGGCGCGCTGGCGGTGGCGGTGAGCGCCGCCACTGGCAAACCTGGGTTCGGAGGCCATATGGGCCACTGGGGTCATCATGGCGCCATGACGCAGGAGGACATGCAGGATTTCTCCGAGTTCTTCGTCAAGCGCTTCTCCCGACATATCGACGCCACTGACACGCAAAAGGCGGCGATACAAAAGGAGCTCGACTCCGTGATCCCGCAGATGATGGACCTGCATAAGCGAAAAGACGCGGTCCATAAAAAAATGATCGCGGCCCTTTCTGGGGAAACCGTGGATCGAGCCGGGCTGGAGCAGGCGCGCAAAGAGGCGGCCGCCCTGGCCGAGGAGGCCTCTAATATTGTTTTGCGAACCACTATAAACGCAACCGAAATCTTGACACCGGCGCAACGCAAGGAGCTGGTGGCGCACCTTAAAAAGTCGCATGGAGGCTGACTGTAACGATAGATGGATGTGCGCGGCCTGGGTTCTCCTCGGTCGCGCCATTCTTCGCTTTGGATGATAGAATTAACCTGATTATGGAGCGATTAGATGAAATTTCGACTATTTTTGGCAGTAGGGCTATCCCTTATTATCGGCGCGCACGGGGCTCAGGCGGCGGGCTCCATTTTCGACGATTTGCCAAAAGAGAAAACTTGTGTGGGATACAAAACCACCAAAAAAATGTTTTTCGTCGCCACTGTGGGCGTGGTGGGTACAAATTGCTCCCTGACCATGGAGAAAACGGCGCCGGGGAAGATCCAGGTCACCATCCCCGTGGAGAAGTTTGACTCTGGAGTCACCAGCAGGGATGAGCATGTGGCCCAGATTCTGGGTGGGGAGGATTTGGAACCGATATTGTTCGAGACCCCCGTCCCTGGCGAGGCAAATTTTTCCGCCGATTCCTTTGTTGCCCAGGGCGCCCTTACCATCCTGGGAAGACGATACCCAATGGAAGTTGCCTTCATGAAGGAGAGTGACGAGACATTCACCTTCGAGATCACCACCAAGCTTAGCCTGCTGGAAGTTGTCGTGCCCAAAGTGGGGTTTGGCCTGATCGCAGCTCCATTGGATGACATCGTTCTGTATGGCAGAGTGTTTTCATCACAGGTAAAATGAGAATTCCTGGCCAGATTCGGGCTCCTGATATGCTGGCCCTTACAGATATTTGATTCGAAGGCCCATATGCGCAGACTGCTTTTGGTGGAAGACGACAACAAGCTGGCCGTCATGCTGGCCGAATACCTGGGCGGGCGGGACTTTTCCGTCTCCCACGCGGCCACCCTGGCCGAAGCCGAGCGGTTGCTGGAGCGCCAGCAGTTCGATATCGTAGCGCTGGACCTGACCCTGCCCGATGGAGACGGCGTGGAGTTTTGCCGCAGGCTCCGCGTTTCCTCCTCCATCCCAGTGGTGATGCTCACCGCCAGAGGTGACGACATGGACAAAGTGGTGGGGCTGGAGATCGGCGCGGATGATTACCTGTCAAAGCCCTTCGACCCACGTGAACTGGTGGCCCGGCTGCGGGCCGTGCTGCGCCGGACGGCCTCCGCGCCAACCACTGATGGCGTGGGGGAAATGAGGTTTGCCGATGTGGTGTTGGACCTGGACGCCATGGAAGCGTATAAGGATGGAACCAGGAGAGACATCACACCGCGCCAGTTCGCTATCCTGCAGGCGCTGGTGGAGCGGCCTGGCCGGGTGCTCAGCCGGGAGGCGCTGATGGACATGGTGAAAGGCCAGGAGCTGGAAGCCTTCGACCGAAGCATTGACGTGCATATATCCCGCATCCGCGCCGCCATCGAGGATGACCCGAAAAATCCGGCCCTGATAAAAACGGTCCGAGGGGAAGGATACATTTTCACCGGCGCCCCAAAGCGCGAAAGGAAATCAAGATGAGAGGTCGGCTTCACTTCCGTATATGGGTGATGTTCATGCTGATCGTGGCCGTGGCGCTGCCGGCCACTTACGGCATCTCTCACCTGGCCGACCCCAGGCCCTCCACCGGCGAGTACGCCATGGCGCTGGCCGGTGTGCTGGTCGCCGACATGGCCGGGATGGATGACAGAGGGCGCGCGGACCGGGTCACAAAAATCGGCGCTGCGCTCTCCGCGGAACTGGGCGTTTATGACAGCCAGGGCATACAGATCACCTCCACCGCCGCCGCCGCCGCCTTGCCGGAAAGCAGAAGACCCGAGGGGTCGTTCTTCCATTCGCCCACAGGCATGGGCATGGCCTTTCAGACGGATGACGGCTACTGGATCACGATCTCCCATTCCACGCGAGGATCGCATTTCAAAAGGATGGTTGTGTCATTAGGCGCTTTTGCTGGAATACTGTTCATAGGCGCCTTTTTCCTTTCCCACAGGCTCACCCGCAGGCTGGAGCGGCTGCAAGCCTCCGTGGCCGCATGGAACCCGAAGATGGCCCCAGGGCAAATAGAAGTGGAGGGACGCGATGAAGTCGCCGCTCTGGCGAACAGCTTTAACGGCGCCGCCGAAAGGATCGCCCGGCTCCTGGGCCAGCAGCGTCATATGCTGGCCAGCGCCTCCCACGAATTGCGCACTCCCCTGGCCCGCATACGCCTGGCGGCGGAGATGATGGCGGAGAGCCAGGAACAGGAGAAAAGATCCAGGGGCCTGAAAGATATCCAAGATGACATCGAGGAACTGGACGGCCTGGTGGAGGATATTTTGCTGGCCTCCCGCCTGGATGCGGACCCCATGGATAGAGGGCACTCCAAGAGTCTGGACCTATATGGAATGGCCACAGACATTGCTGCCGCCTACGGTTCCTCTGTGGAGGGAGAGCCGGTCCATATCCTGGGTGACCCCAAGACCCTGCGAAGAATGTTGATCAACCTTTTGGATAACGCGAAGAAACACGCGCCGGGCGAACCGGCTGCTGTGAAGGTGGGGCACGATGGCGCAATGGCTTTTATAACCATAAGTGATCGGGGACCAGGGCTTACTGTGGAAGAGAAGGAAAACGTGTTCAATCCTTTTTTCCGGGGGAGCGGAGCCACAGGCCGAGAGGGTCATGGGCTGGGCCTGTCTATAGTAAAGAAAATAGCGGAGCGGTATAAGGGCCAAGCCATATGCCGGGACCGTAACGGGGGCGGGACGGTGTTTGAAATCAGGTTACCAGCGGCCAAGCGCGATAATCAATCAACGCCCTAATCTCACGTTACAGTTTTGTCCATAATAAGACAGCGGGAGGCGCCTTCCCACAACGCAACACCTACCTTCCCGTATAATATGCAAAATATGTCCATTTGCATATTGCGCTTTACCACCTCGCATACTATCATTAAGCACGCGCCGAGAGGAAAACCGCTTGGCGGGAAACAAGGGGGCGGGAATTTATCATCGGCGCTGGCGCCGTATTGGTTCTGGGTTGTATCGCCTTCAATCTATATAAGAAGGAGGTTACATGAGTGATCCATACATGAGCCAAATCCACATGACGGGGTTCAACTTCGCACCTCGCAATTACGCCAAGTGCGACGGGCAACTGCTTGCCATCAATCAGTACCAGGCGCTTTTCTCTCTGTTATATACGATGTATGGCGGAGATGGCCGAACAACCTTTGGCCTACCGGATCTGCGGGGCAGAACACCGACGTATTTTGGAGGTGCGGTTCGCCAGGGAATGTCCTATGGGTTTGAGAAGATCGTGCTGAACACCAATAACCTGCCCCACCACACGCATCAAGCCCAGGCCACAACTAACGACGGTCAGGGTTCCGGCAGAGCCCCGATATTCGGCAAGTTGCTGGCCAAGGGGACTACCGCCCGGATGCAATACAGGAACTCGCTGGATACGCCCGTGGCTCTTAATTCAGCTTCCCTGGAAGCCTCCGGAGGCGATGGGTGGCACGACAACATGCAGCCTTCCACGGTCATCAACTTCATAATTGCGCTCCAGGGCGCATACCCCTCAAGAAACTAACAGGAGAAGAAAATGAGCGAACCATATATGGCGCAAGTACAATTATGGGGATGCAACTTTGCGCCCCGCGGCTGGGCATACTGCAACGGGCAGTTACTGAATATCGCCGAGTACACGGCCCTTTTCGCCGTCATCGGTACCACATACGGAGGGGATGGCAGGATCAAATTTGGCCTGCCGAACCTGACCGTCCCTGGCGGTGGCGTAAGAGCAGCCATCGGCCAAGGAAAGAGCCCAGGGTCTACTTCTACTTACCGTTTGGGAGACGCCGGCGGAGTGGACTCCGTGACGCTGCAAACGGGGCATATGCCTTCCCACACACACACCTTGAGGGGCAATAGCGCCTATGGCGGTATACAGACTCCCTCTGGTGAAAATCTCGGCGCGGCCGTCTCCGTTTACACAAATGAAGTGAGCGCCCAGGTCCCCATATCCCCTTCCGCAGTGGGTTTCGGGGGAGATGGCGCGCCACACGAAAACAGGCAACCGTTCCAGGCGATAGGTTTCTGTATCGCCCTGGAAGGTCTATTTCCGCCACGCAATTAAAGGAGAATTAAATGAGTGATTACTTTACGGGACAGATCATTCTCTTCGCGGGCAATTATGCGATTCGTGGTTTCGCGCTATGCGAAGGGCAGTTACTAAACATCAACGACAATCCGGCGCTCTATTCCCTGCTGGGAAACCAGTTCGGCGGAAAACCTCCAACAACCTTCGCCCTGCCGGACTTGCGGGGGCGCCTCCCCATCCACCAGGGGCAGGGTCCCGGCCTGACAACTCGCTACATGGGCCAGATGTTCGGCGAGGAAACGGTGGGCGTTTCCACCGCGTCCATGGCCGCGCACACCCATTCCGTCCAGGCGTCTTCGCAAGACGCGGATTCATTCACGCCGGCCGCCACATCCGTCCTGGCAAAGTCGACCACCGGGATGTATACCAACAGCGCTCCGGACACTCCGATGGACGCTTCGGCTGTTTTGGCCACCGGTAATGGCGCCGCCCCCACGCATTACAATCTGATGCCGTATCTGGCCCTTAATTATCAGATATGCCTCAATGGCGTATATCCGTCCAGACCATAGCGGGCGGCAAGGCTAATCGGGCGGAACCAGATGAATGACGACCATAGGTCTGCGCCGGAGGGGATGCCCCATGTGGAGGGCGTCTCCTTCCGGCGGGAGGCCGAATCGGACATCCCTTTCCTGCGCCAGGCCTTCTCCACCTCCCGTGATTACGAGCTGGACCTTGTGCAGTGGGAACCGGACATGCGGCATTCTTTTTTGATGAGCCAGTTCGACGCGCAACGATTCCACTACACAACGCATTATCCCCACGCCGGATTCTATATCATGGAGATAAATGGAGCGCCCATGGGCCGGGTGTATGTGGATTTAAGCTCGGACCCCCTGCTTCTGATGGATATCATCGTGCTCCCATCCCACCGCAACAAGGGGATAGGCACGGCGGTGATGCGCGCCATCATGGCCCTGGCGGACCAGGAAAAGAAGCGCGTGCGGATATATGTGGAAAAACTCAATCCAGCCCTCCGCCTATATCAGCGCCTGGGCTTCGTCACGCAGGAGGACACCGGCCCCCACTACCTGATGTACCACACGCCGCCTGGCGCCGAAAACGTCAGTTGACCACCACCTGATAAAGCATGGGGGAGTCTTCAGGCTTCTCCTTCTCCTCCGGGCCGATGGGCACCATGAACAAAGCCACCTTCCCCACCGACTCTTCGTGAGTGACGTAATAGTTACCCTGGGGATTCTCCGTCCCCTTGGGCGCCCGGAAGATCATGGAAAAAGGGGTCTTTTTCAACGGGGCGTTGGGGCCGTATTTCTCCGTGGTGTCCTCCACCTCGATCAGCTCCATCTCCACCGGGTCCCTATATCCCTCCACCGTGAAGGCGCTGTTGAGCCCCTTGGTAAACTCTTCGATTGTATGCATTCCGCTCATTGAAATATTTTCTCCTTATTTCGGTTCGCTTTATTCCTTCACTGTTTCCGCGCCTATTGCCACGTTA
>JAOUNV010000564.1 GCA_029880775.1 Nitrospinota bacterium
GCCTCGCCTGCGATAGCCTTTGCCAGCAAAGTCTTTCCTGTGCCGGGAGGGCCGATGAGTAGCACTCCCTTCGGAATCTTGCCCCCCAGACGTCTGAATTTTTGTGGGTCGCTCAAAAACTCGATGATTTCCTGCAGATCCTCCTTGGCCTCGTCCACGCCGGCCACATCCTTGAAGGTGGCCTTCCCATGGGGGTCGGAGATCAGCCGAGCGCGGCTTTTCCCAAAGGAGAGGGCTTTTGAGCCGCCATTTTGCATCTGGCGCATCATGTATATCCACAGTCCCGCGATCAGGAGCAATGGCGCGGCGGAAAATATGGCGCTAATGTACCAGGATGCCTGGGCCATGTTCTCCACGTTGATCTTCACTCCCGAGGCGCGCAGATCCTCTACCAGGTTGGGATACTCGATGATATCCACAATGAACATCTGGTTGTCCTTGAACTGGCCGTATATCCTTTCGCCGGAGACCCGCACTTCGGTCACCTTTTTCTCCTCCACGGCGTTGAGGAACTCGGTAAAGGAAATCGTTCTGTTGTCTGGGCCGGTCTGCATCATCATGAACAGGGTTATCATCACCATGGCGACAACCACCCAGATCATAAAATTCTTGGTCTGGTTCACTACACCACTCTCCGTCTTTTAAAATATCACCGGGTCCATTATAACCCGTGGCATTTAGATATCAAACATCCATAGCGGGACAAGCCCGGCATCGGTCTTCCTGGCCGGGCGCCATTCGCGCGGCTGGATCGATTTATATATAAAACCTGCGGAAAGCCATGGCAAGGCTCACCGCGATTTATGAGGCTCGATTTTCGGCCAAAAATAATGGGGTTTTGGATCCGCTGGGTCTACGATCTGGTGTTCCCCTGGCTGGGCGGGGATATGGCCGCCACCGAGGGAAACACGGGGTGCTCGTCCGGCATGGGGCGCTGACGCAATGACTTTACCTCCTCCTCCAGCCGACCTGTCTTTCGGTTGAGCATCCCGACGCGGAATTTCTCCCTGACTATGAGCAGGGAGGAGAACGCGATGGCCATCATGACACCCGCGCCGAAGGAGGCCATGATCGCCATCCAAAGCTTTCCTGTCCAGGAACGGCTGAAGTAGTAGGTCACTGTCACTTCCTGCTGGTTGGTGATGGCTATCCCCACCACAAGCAGAAAAATGGCCAAGCCAACCAAAAACGCTATGATTCTCATATAGATCGCCCACCAAAACCGGGTTGATTTTTCATTGGATTATACCAGCCGCCGCCCGTGGGCGCCAAGCAAATCAGCCGTCGGGCTACAGCGTCCTGGCCGCCACATACCGCGCCAAATCCGTTAGGGGGCCAGCCTTGTCCCCGAACATTTCCAGATTCTTAATGGCTTTGTCGATAAGGTCCACTGCCTTTTCCTTGGACGCTTTCATCCCGGCCACCGAGGGGTATGTCATTTTGTCCATCCGTTTGTCGGCGCCTGTTCTTTTTCCCAACATTTTCTCGTCCCCCTCCACGTCCAGAATATCGTCGATTATCTGGAACGCCAGGCCAATGCGTCGCCCATATTCGGTGAGGGCCGACAACTGATCCTCGCCTGCCCCCCCAAGCATACCCCCGCCACGGACCGCCATGGCGATCAGCTTTCCAGTCTTGTGGGTGTGAATATATTCCAGGATCGCCGGATCAGGGTCTGTAGCGTTTTCATATTCCAGGTCTACCACCTGCCCGCCGATGGTCCCCAAAGATCCGATAGCCTCTGTTGTTTCCCGGGCCAGATCGCATACAGTCTGGATGGGTACGCTCCCAAACAGCTGCCGGTCCGCCAGAATCCGGAATGCCAGGGTCAGCAGCGCGTCGCCTGCCAGGATGGCTATATCCTCGCCGAACTTTACGTGGCAGGTGGGTTTGCCCCGACGCAATTCGTCGTCGTCCAGGGCCGGTAGATCGTCGTGGATCAGCGTGTATGTGTGGATAATCTCCAGCGCCGCGGCAAAAGGCATCACCGCGCCCCGCTCGCCGCTTACGGCTTTTTGGTTGCTCACGGCTTCGAAGCCTGCCACAGCCAGCATCGGCCGCATCCTCTTCCCCCCGGCAAACAGGGAA
>JAOUNV010000566.1 GCA_029880775.1 Nitrospinota bacterium
ACATCCTTTATCATTGCGATGGCCGGGCTTCTGCCTCTGCCGTTCGCCGGATACTGGCTCACCAAGGAGGTGTATGACTACTCCCAGCAGATGGGCATCACCCTCATGGGAGGCGTGTTCGCCTGGCTGTTCATCCTCCAGGCGGTGCTGATCGGGGCCATCTTCCTTTCGGCCAACTATTACCTGTGGTGCAGCTTGGGCAGGACGGAGGCCTCCAAGAGGTTTTACTACCTTATCCAGCCTATGGGCATAGTTATCGTCGTATCGTTCCTTATATGGTTCACTCCGCATACGTTGATAATGAACAGTAAGGAGCTTTCGCAGATAGGCGGGGCGCACCACTCGGTGCTGGGGCCGTTGGGGGTCATGGCGGCCAAGAACACGGCGGTCAACCTGTTGATACTTGCCACGTTCATGAGCTTCCAGCTTTTCATGAGGAGCAATCATGAGCCGGCGGGGGACGGGTTTTTCCAGAAGAACGGCCTTTCCATCCTGGTGGCGCTTTACGCCGCCGCGATTGTCAATATAGTTTTCCTGGGGATCTATAGCTACTATATCCCGGCGAACATAAGGATAGGGCTTTCGATACCTCAGGTTCTGACCACGGCGATTGTCTGTATAGCGGGCACCATCGTGCAGACCCTGGAGTTCAAGGGTTCCAGGGAGATCGGGGTTTTCCGGTGGGGCCATATGCCGGGCAGGTCGCAATACGCCCTGTTCATGCTGGCTGTATCTTTCACCTGGCTGATGGGGCTCATGGGATACTGCCGCTCGGCCATCAGGCAGCACTGGCATGTGTACACCGTGTTCCGCGACAACTCCATTGACGCCTACACGCCGACCTTGCCTTACGCCGCCTGGGTGGTGACGATCATAGTTATGGTTTTCATGGCGCTTGTGTTCTTCATGTTCTGGATGCCTATGCTGGCCGCCAAGAAGAAAGAAGAACATGAGGCAGGACACTGAGGGGGTATTAAGATGAAAGCGTTACTTAAGATTTCAGTTTTCAGCCTGGCCGTTATTTGCGGCTTTGCCGGATACACCACTTACGGCCTGCCGTTGATCGTCCCGGAGGCGCCCCCCGTCGAGGAGAAGCTGGGCGGGGACCTTACCATGGAGCAGTTCATAGCCGTTGGCGACAAGATATACAACGGCAAGGGGACATGCCCCCTGTGCCACAATCCGGTGGGCGGCCGCGCGCCTCTGCTGGAGGGCGTGGCAGGCATTTCCATGGAAAGGATCGCGGATGAAAGATACGCCGGAAAGGCAACTGATATTGAAGGCTATATCAGGGAGTCTTTGATAGACACCTCGGCTTTTGTCGTGGAAGGTTTCGGCAAGAAGGGGACCAACGATACGGTCAGCCCCATGCCGGACGTCAGCAAGGGCGCAATCGGGCTTAGCGAGGTGGAACTCAACGCCGTCATAGCGTATCTGCAGGACATCGGCGGAGTCGAGGTTACCGTGCCGTTGCCCACAGGCGATGAAGGCGGCGTTGGCGGCGAGGAGGAGGCCGGCGGAGAGATCAAGCTGGCGGAGACTGCTGCGGAGGCTTTCGGCAAGTTCGGCTGCACCGCTTGCCACATGGCGCCTGGCATCGAGGATGGAGGCGATATCGGCCCAGACCTTGGCGCGCTGGCCGAATTGGCAGGAAGCAGGAAAGAAGGAATGGACGCCCGGGCGTATGTAATAGAGTCGATCATGGATCCGAACGCTTTCGTGGTTCAAGATTATGACGCTGATATGATGCCTGTGCCGGAAGATTATGATGTGCAAATGACACTGGCGGAGATGAATTTGATTGTCGACGCTATGTTGGGCAAAGAATAAGGGGGATAGGTTGATCAAATGAAATTGTTAAAACCTTGGATACTGGTTCTGGCGGGATACCTGCTTTTAAAGTTCGGTGTCCCCCTGATAGGGTCTGTCCTGCATCCAGGGACATGGCCTGTCATACCTACCAGCGTGATGAAGATGTATGTCTTCTTCATGGTGGCCGGCGCCCTTTTGATCTACTCCTTTTCGGAGGAGGGATATGCAGGATCAATTGCGCCCATTGTAGACCTGTACACCAACCCTAAGAGCC
>JAOUNV010000565.1 GCA_029880775.1 Nitrospinota bacterium
CGGCTCCCTGATGGTGATTATTGAGCGTGAGAAGGGCTCAGTGCTGGTGGTGGACCCAACGCAGGATCACAAGGTACTGGGCCGTGTGGAAGGCCTGGGCGTCCTGCAGCACGCGTCTATAGCCTTCTCCCGTGATGGACGCTACGCATATGTCATCAGCCGCGACAGCCTGCTGAGCAAGGTGGACCTGATAGAGCTGAAGCTTTCCGCCCAGGTGAAAACCGGCTCTTCCGCCGTGGGCCTGGCTGTCACCCAGGATGGGCGCCACATTGCCATCAGCCAATACAAGCCACCGGGTGTGGTGATCGTGCGCGACTCCGATTTCAAGATCGCGAAGACTATCCCCACCGGCGGCAAAACCGTGGGTCTGGTGGATGCGCCAGATAATCTGCTCATCGTCTCGGATATGGAAAAGGACTCCATCCTGGTGATAGACGCGGGTAAGGCGGATTTCCCCGTAATAAAAAAATTCGATAATGTGGGCGCCGAGCCTTACGATGGGTTTTTGACCCCGGACGCCAGACACTACGTAGCGGGCTTTTTCCTTTCGCCGTGGATGGGAGTGCTGGACCTTTGGCGGATGGAAAAGGTGGAGAAAATCCCCCTTCCGGCCCACAGCGACTTGTCCGGCGACATGCCTGTGCTCAAAGTGCCTCACCTGGAGGGGTGGTTCGACGCGGGCGGATATCTGTTCGCCCCGATTGTGGGGGGCGAAGGCCTGGCGGTGATAGACGCCGCCACCTGGAAAACTGTCGACACCATCCATCTGCGGGCGCATCCGATCTTCGCCGTGAACCGGCCAGACCAGCGCCAGATATGGATCAACTACGCCATGGGTAAATATCACGACACCGTGGACGTGGTGGATGTGGACACCAGGAAAGTGATCAAGACATTAAAACCAGGGGGGAAGATATTCCACCTCCATTTTGCTCTGAAGGGGATGGTGGCGTATGTCTCCAGCTATGCGGACAATACAGTGTTGGTCTACGATACAAAGACCTTTGAGGTAATCACCAGGATCCCGGCCCAAGGCCCATCCGGGATTTTTTGCACAGACAGGGCCGGAAAGTTCGGATTGTAAAATGAGCTTCATGAAAGTAATTGGCCTGGGAGTTGTGGCTCTGGCCCTGCTCGCACTGTTTGCCACCCCCAATGCCCAGGCCCAAAGCCGGGAGGAGCTGGACAAGTGGGCCCAGAAACTTGTGGACATTCGTAACAACGAGTGCAAAAACGAGCACAAGAAAAAAGTCCGGGGGAAGATCGAATACGCCGCCATCCTGCTGGCTCACAGCGAAGTGGAAGAGGCTGAATCATCCGTGGCCAAGGCAGTTGCCAACGCCAATGAAGCTGCGTGCAGGGACGCTCTGAAGGCTAACGGGACGCTCGGCAGCGTCAACTAAAACCGTCAGCGTTGGATCACTGTCTCCGGGAGGTGACCACCATTACGAAAAGGATTAGCCCGAAAAGCTCCAGCCTGCCCATCAGCATCTGAATTATCAGGATAATCTTGCCCCCCGTGGGAACCTCCAGGTAGGTCAGCGCAGGCCCCACAGTCCCCAGAGCCGGGCCTACGTTGCCCAGGCAGGAGGCAGACGCGGAAAATGCGGATACCATGTCCATTCCCAGCAAGGTAAGCCCCAGAGCCCCTATAGCAAAAAGTCCAATAAAAAGCGTGATGAACACCAATGCGTTGGCGGTCAGGCTCTCGCCGATCACCTCATTGTCCAGCCGCAAGGTCTGGACCCGCCTGGGATTGGCCATCCTTTTCAGCTCCCGGGCGATCGCCTTGAAGGCCAGGACATGGCGGATCGCCTTCACCCCGCCGGAGGTGGAGCCGGAGCACCCCCCAACAAACATCAGAAGAAACAATATGGATTGGGCGAAGTAACTCCATTGGCCGAAATCAGCCGACATATAGCCGGTGGTGGTGAGGATGGAGGTGGCCTGGAAAAATCCGTGGGTCAGCGCCTGCACCAGCCCGATCCCCGGATAGTCGTTGGTCAGCAGAAGATCCAGCGTCAGCAGGCTCCCCGCGCCCACGAGAATACCGGAATAGGCCTTGAACTCGGCGCTTTTGAAATAG
>JAOUNV010000568.1 GCA_029880775.1 Nitrospinota bacterium
CAGATCTTCTGCGGAAGATCTGCAAGGCCAGGGGCTTTGACGTTTAACAAGCAGCGGATGGAAAAAACAAATGGCCGGTAAGGGAAATATCATACAGCGGATCAAGGGAGTTAAGGACATCTTGCCCCCCGATGTCTCCGTCTGGCAATGGGTGGAAGATAGCGCCAGGGAGACTTTTGAGAGCTTCTGTTACTCGGAAATCCGTATTCCGATCTTTGAAAAGACCGGCGTATTTTCTAAAGCCATAGGCGAGACCTCCGATATCGTGGAAAAGGAAATGTACACCTTTACCGACCGGGGTGGCGAATCGCTCACCTTGCGCCCGGAGGGAACGGCGTCCGTGGTACGAGCTTATGTGGAAAACCAGATGTACAACCCGCCATCGGCGAAAAAACTGTACTACATGGGGCCCATGTTCCGCGCGGAGCGGCCCCAGGCCGGCAGGTATCGCCAGTTCCACCAGATCGGCGCGGAGCTGTTCGGGCCAGAAGACCCAGGGGCGGACGCGGAGATGATTCACCTGATGATGTCAATTTTCGAGAACCTGGGCGTGGAAGACCTCACCTTAAAGATAAATTCACTGGGTTGCCCCGAGTGCCGCCCCGTCTACCGGGAAAAGCTGGCCGGGTACCTGGACTCCAGGCGTGAGGAATTGTGCGACAACTGCGCCCGGCGGGTGGATCGAAACCCCCTGAGGGTCCTGGATTGTAAATCCCACGCTTGCGGCCAGATCGCCGAAGAAGCCCCCACCATGACCGACAGCCTGTGTGGAGAGTGCAAAACCCACTTTGACAGAACCAGAGCCCTGCTGGCTGCGGTGGGGGTGGAGGGGAAGGTGGAGCCCCGGCTTGTCCGTGGACTGGACTACTACTCCCGAACCGCTTTCGAAGTGGCTTCCGGCGCCTTGGGCGCCCAGGACGCGGTGGCCGGAGGGGGACGATACAATTCTCTGGTGGAGCAATTCAACGGCCCATCCACTACCGCCATCGGATTCGCCATCGGGCTGGAGCGGCTGATCAGCCTGGTGGAGGATAAAGGGGGAGTGCTGGCGCCAGAGCTGTTCTTTATCCCCCTATGCGCCGAAGCGGAGGAAAAAGCTTTTTTGTTGGCCAGGAACCTGCGCAATGATGGGTATCTGGTGGACATGTCCTACGGTGGATCACTGAAGAGCCAGCTTAAAAAAGCGAACAGGGCCTCGGCTAATGTGGCCGTGATCATCGGCGAGGAGGAGCTTGCTAAATCTATAGCGCTTGTGAAGGAAATGAAAACAGGAGAGCAATCCACAGTGCCGCTTGATGAGCTAACTCAATGGCTGGATAAACACTTTATGGGAGAAGAGTAAGCTTCTCTACCTCCCAATTGCAGACTGCTCCTCATTTCATACCCACCCGCCCCCTCTGTATCTAATACAATACACGCCAAAAGCCGTTATTGCACAATAACAGACCCTTGGGCAGTGATTTATTATCTACCAAGAAGGCTCTTGTGGAAAGCCTTTAAAATCAACACGAACAGTTGAAGGTTTTCGATTGGTTTGGCGCCAATTATGCTCTATCAATGGATATGGGAATAAACTCAAACATGGAAAGAGCAATGATTTTTTCAAGTGTAGGAGACCGATCAGATACGTCGCTGGCTTTCTCCTCCTTTGACAGCGGTTTTCCGGGGAATAAATTTGGCGACCTTGTTTCCCCCCGGTTCCTGACCAGCGCGGTCGGGATGTCTGAAGGCTCCTACACTCTTTTGCATGGTGTTTGGATTGACGCCGATTCCAAAGTTTTTGGCAGTTCTCCGGTGTCTGCGCTATACAGCGCCGGGTTGCAGTAGCAGTTCTCCTCTTCTCTACCGTCGTCCGCGCCTACCCCTTGGCGTGGGCGGCGGCTCTCCTTACACAGGACAAATGATAGGGATTATCAGGCGGATAGGTTTGCCTTGTCCATGGGGTGGGTCACGATGGGTCGCGATCCAGGAGGGCAAGCTGGGTGTCGTGTACACTTGATTTAACCAGATATTTCCCATCGAAGCAGGCCTTGCAGAAGTCTTCCCGTCTCGCCCCTTGCACCGAAAGCATTCTCTCCACGCTA
>JAOUNV010000567.1 GCA_029880775.1 Nitrospinota bacterium
CAGCCCGGCGGCAACCAGGATCGAGGCTATATCCTGACCATCCAGGAGCACCCTTCCATCGAACAGCCTATTGTCGCCATAGCGCGTGTTATACCGCATATGCCCCATAGAGCCCTGCTGAGCTCTTTCCACCTCCCCAAATTGCCGACTATTAGCTGCCCTGAGCCGGCTATCCGCCAAGTTGGGCGTGATCCCCTGCACGGTCACCTGCCTGCCCATCAGGACCTTGGTCAGGGTGTCCATGGCTTGTTTTCCCATGGCCTGGTCCAGGCCCTCCACTGCCAGCCCCGTCAGCCGGATGTTCTTGTCTCCTTCGCTGGTTCGCACTTTTATGGTGTTTCCGTCGAGAACTTCCACCACCTGACCCCTCAGGTTGTTGTTCGCCGCCCAGGCGGTCCGCATCGAAACGGCCCCTGTCAGAACAGCGGTTTGCAAGATCATGGTTTGAGCGATAAAAACCGCAAGAAACGGGCGCCATCGCCTTTTGGATTTATTTGTCATCGGCCGTCCTCCAAAGAATTGAACTGTCTTTTAGCTGAACGATATGTGAACGGACAGGAAAGCGGAACCTGCGCATAAGGATGGCCAAACCCCTTATTGGTTTGGCTCCCGGCTGGTGAAGCTCAGACGTTTGCCGCAGGAGCGGCCTTTGGGGCGCCCATGTTCCTGGAGGCCTGGCACAGTTTGTCCAGGGTGTAGCTCTTCAAAAGATTGGTCATGGTGTCTTTGATATCATCGTAAAAGCTGCTGATGACGCACATGTTATGTGACTGGCCACATCGGTCGCCGTTTTCCCCCTCGCCGCAGTTGTAAGGCTCCAGCTTCCCCTCGGTCACCCGGAAGACATCGTACAGGGAAATCTCCTCCGGCTCCACGGCCAGCCGATAGCCGCCATGATATCCCCGCACACTGCGCACCAGCCCCGCTTTTTTCAGATCAGTAAGGATCTGTTCCAAAAACCGGTATGGGAGACTCAGCTTTTCGGAAAGAACCCTGCCTGAGATAGGAGACTCATCCGGCTCGCATTTTAAGTACAGAAGAGCCAGGAGCGCGTATTCGAATCTTGCTGAAAACTTCATTTTTTTACCTATTTTTAACTCTGGATGATTATACCAACGTTTCCGAGTAAATGTCCATAGTCCAAGACATTGATAACAAAGGGAATAAAAAATATCTTGACGAGATACCCCTTAAATACGATAATTTACATCGAATCGATAGGAATTATGCAATTATAGCAAGGAGCGTTTATCAATGAGTGTCAGTATAGAGAAAGCCGACGGAGAAAACCTGAAAGAATTGGTAGACTCCCTCAATTTTTATGAAAAAGTGGAGCGCGCAAAGGAGCTTTTGGCCTGGTCCTTCGAAAAGTTCGGGGATAAATCGGTGGTGGCCAACAGCATCGGTAAGGACTCCCTGGTCGTGTGGGACCTGGCTAAGAAGGTGAATCCGAATGTGCGCGGATTTATCGTCACCACCGTCTACAAGCCTCCGGAGACCATAAAGTTCATGAATGACCTGGTGGCTGAGGACAAAAACCTGAAAGTCTACAAGTCCGACAAGGACGTGGGGGAGCTATACAAGACCGATCCAGACCAGTGCTGCCAGATATTGAAGGTGGAGCCTGTGCGCGAGGCGGTGAAGGATATGGACGTGGAGTGCTGGATAACTGGTCTGCGTTGCACAGAGGGGCGCACCCGCACAGACTTCAAGGAGATCGAGCAGCGCGACCATGGGTTGATAAAGCTCAATCCCATTTTGTTGTTCAAAGAGCGGGAGATATGGCAATACCTGGCGCTATACCAAGTGAAGATCAACCCGCTGTATGGGCTGGGATACCGCTCCCTCGGCTGCGCTCCTTGCACCGTGATCACCACAGACGAGAACGAGCGCGCCGGAAGATGGCTCAACACCTCCAAGTGCGGCGGTGAGTGCGGCATACACACTCAACCTTTAAAAGCGTACACGGATGTCGATCTAAACAAAATAGATCCCACTGCCATCCACCCAGAGGAGGTTCTGGCGGGCGAGATCAGCAAAACGGACGTGACGGACAGGTAATCCGCCGCGCCCGGTATAAGGGA
>JAOUNV010000569.1 GCA_029880775.1 Nitrospinota bacterium
GCTGCACGTTTGGTCAGCGGGCGCCGGAGGCATATTCCAGGTGTGAAAAGTGCCATGGCATGCCTGGCGGCGGAAGCCAGAAAGGGGGCCCGGACCTGGCCGAATCCACCACCGACCTGGAGCTGTTTACCAAGCAGGTGAAGCTCGGCTCCCGCTGGAAGGGCAAGGATGACAAGAAGTCGTCGTACAAATGGAAGCAGATGCCGCCGCAGACGGGAGTCTCCGATGAGGAGATTAAACGGATATTCAAATTCATTCACGCAGGCAGATGACCGGTGTCTCTTAACATTCCGAGCCATGTGGGCTAGAATAAACACTGAAGTGAAAACAACGCCGGGCGCGATATTTAATAGAAGCAGGAGAAGCAATGGAAACGATTGACGGAGCGCTGGGAGCGGTTCTTCCCGGTCTGACCATGTGGCAGGTTTCTCTGTCCATTTTTATCATCCTTTTCACCCTGTTTCTGCGAAAACCTATCCTGAAACGCTCGTTAAAAGCGATGGAGAATATCGCGGCCAAATATGAGGGGGAATGGGACGAGGACTTTACCCGCTCCATAGGCCAGCCGCTCAGCGCCCTGATCCTTGTATATGGTTTTTTATTGTCGCTAAACGTCCTTCCGTTGCCGCAGGATCCGATAAATATAGCCGGCTTTATAGACGCGGCGGAATTGCTGACAGTGCTGTTTCTGGGGCTGTGGCTCTTTTCCCGCATGATCACGGCCCTGGACAAGGTGATCCGCAAAAGGGCCATGGATCCGGATCATTGGCTCGACGCCGGTCTTGCGCCATTTATCACCATATCGTTGCGGATAATTGTATTCGTCACTGGTGTGATAATCATCGCCCAGAACCTGGGATATTCGGTAAGCGGGCTTGTGGCCTCTCTGGGCCTGGGCGCGGCGGCCCTGGCGCTGGCCTCCAAGGATACGTTGTCGAACCTGTTCGGCTCCCTGATGATCATGATGGACAAGCCTTTCCAGGTGGGGGACTGGATAAAGGGGAGCGGATTCGAGGGGACAGTGGAGGAGATCGGGCTTCGCTCCACTAGGGTGAGAACATTCGAAAAAACCATGATGAACGTGCCCAACAGCATGATCGCGAATTTGATAGTGGAAAATCTGGACCGCCGGAAAGACAGGGACCTGAACATGAGGCGGGTCAATATTACCCTGGGCATCGCCATGGACGCCGACGCCGACGGCATGGAGAATGTGGTAAATCAGATCAAGCAACTGCTGATGGATGAGCCGCTGGTGGACAAAAGGTACGAGCCGATGGTGTACTTCACCGGCTTTGGGGAATCGACATTCGATGTGATGGTGTACTATTTCGCCAATTCCGACTGGCGGGATTGGCTCTTCGCCAAGCAGACGGTGAACCTGAAGATCATGCGAAAGCTGGAGGAGCTTGGCCTGTCGCTGGCGTATCCCACCAGGACGGTGCTCCTGGAAGGGCCGGACATGGGCAAAAACCTCTTGAAAAAGGGTGGAAAAAACATCTCCGCCACCTGAAAACCTGGCCGACAGAGAGCCGAAATAAAGGGGGAGCATATGCCCACTCCCCCCTCCTTCGTCAAAGTTGCATAAGGGTCTTCTCCACATCGAACTCGATGAAGTTTCTTATCCTCTGCCACTGGTCGTCCATCAGCATGAAGAATCCGAAGTTCTCGTATTTATAATCCGCCGGATCACGGGCCGGGTCGAAGGGGATCAATGGTTCGGTGGAATATAGAAGCTGGCCCAGGTACAATCCATCCGCTATGCGCACAAGCTCGTCTATGCAGAGGCGGTCAGGTGGCATTGTATGAAATTTGGGCCACCTGTAATTAAACTGCAGGGCCTCGGCGGCCGATGTCTGCGGATTTATGGATGGGGCGAAACACGCTATGAAGAAGAAGCTCTTCACGCTCACTCCATGGGCCTTCTCGTCTTCGTTTGGTTTTTCCACCACCATCCCGATCTTGTCCAGGTTTTCGATGAACAGCGTGGTTGGCAGGCTCGGGTCCAGGCCTTCGCGGTATGTGTTCGTCCCCACGAAAACCTTTCCTTTATCGTTATAATAGGCCGCGTCCGCCCCGATGT
>JAOUNV010000570.1 GCA_029880775.1 Nitrospinota bacterium
CATGCCGTCGCCCATGCGCATGGGGCTTCCTCCATCGGCTGCCTGAATGATAAGGGCTACCCGGTCTTCCTGAGCGGCGCTTTTCGCCCAAGTGGTTCCATCGAATACCCATTCGCTTTTCCGGACGCTGGCGGTTTGATCTGCCCAGCGGAAAAGAAAATATACAGAATTATCGGTGTGGACAGTTTTCATGGTGAACTGCATCGATCCGCCGCCGTGACCCATTTTTGCCAGGCCTGTGATTTCGGAAGCCGCTTCCCATGCCGTGTCGTTGGATATACCGTCAACCACCGGAGCCTTATCGACATACCGCGCGACATATGTCGTCTGATGCGAACTCCCCTGCTGGGAACCGTTATGTTGGCCCATCTCCTGTTGGGCGCACCCCTGGACGGCGACCGCAGCCAGGAACATTAAGGAAAGGGATATGAATTTTGTGTAGATGGGCATGGTTCTACTCCAGAAATATTAAGGAACGACTATGTAATAAAGGTGTTTATCATTTCGAAAGGATTCATTTAATCTTCTGTGTTGATTGTACCTCTTTGGATTGGTTATAATTGGACGAGACGAAACTGAATCCGGGATTATAGTCAATTCGAAAGACTGAACAGTAATTAACGCAGTATCTGTTCTGCAAAGCCAACGACGCTCATCTAGTCTAAGACGAGATCCAAAACAGGCCTGATACTCTCCTGGAGCATTATATTCCTGTAAAACGATAGGCGAGGATAACCGGTAATTGCAGAAAGGGCGGTTGGCTCGCCGTTGGTGGGAGTAGGGAGATGGCAGTATCCAACTTGGCCTGCGGCACGAGCCCGCATTGCAGATATGCTTTTCTTTCATTCCCCCTGGACAGAACTAATGGATGTTAGATATGGATGATTCGCACAAAGAACTTTTCTCGTTGATGCCTGTATACGAGAGAATGTTCAACATAGACGACTCTTTGAAGGAGTTGTTTTCCAGGATTCCTCTGTTCAAGGGTGAGAATCAGGATCGGGTGATAGCTCATCTGATGGAATGTCCCATCGTCACGTATGCTCCTGGTGACTACATCCTGCGAAACGGCGAGTTCGATGAAAACTGCTGTGTGCTGCTGGTGGGCCAGGCAAAAGCGCACCTGACAGGAGGCAGGGATCATCTGGAGGAGGACAAGGCCATATTCGAAGGGGATTTCTTTGGGGAGATAGCGGCGCTTTCCGGATTGCCAAGGACCGCTGATATCAAGGCGGATGACTACTGCGCGGTGATGCAGATCCCGAAGGAAAAGATGTTCGAGGTCCTCGACGAGTTTCCCATCGTTCGGTCCCGGATCGAAGATACATACCGCCGCAGGATATTGAGCAACCAGCTTCGAAAAGTGGCTATATTCGCTGATCTGAGCGATGGGGACATGGAGACAATCAAGGACAAGGCGTCCATAGAAGTGTTCCGGAAGGGGGAGGCCATATTCAAGCAGGGGGACGTGGCGGACGCCTTTTATCTGATATTGTTCGGGTTCGTGAAGGTTTCCATGCTCAAGGGAAGGGGGGTGAAAACCCTGGCCTACCTAAAGGGGGAGCAGCATTTCGGAGAAGCGGCGCTGCTCAAGGATGACGGAATCAGGACGGCTACTGTCACCGCCATCAACCGCACCCACTTGATAAAAATATCAAGGGAGGATTTCATAGCTTTTTTAGGATCCCGCAAGGACCTGAAGGCGGTGTTTTTCGAGATATCCAAGAAACGGGAGGAAATCTCCCAGATGATGGCCGGGGATCTCCATCTTTCCGACACCCTGGAGGCCACCATCGAGGCCGGAATTATCCATACCAAGACCACTCACATGCTAGACATTACAAAGTGCATCCAGTGCGGCGCCTGCGTGGAGTCGTGCGCGAAGCTACACAGTGGGGTGTCTCGGCTGGCGCGCAAGGGAGTTCGGCTCAATGGGTTTTTAATGGCAGTGACCTCCTGCCGACACTGCGACGATCCCGCCTGCATGTATGAATGTCCCACCGGCGCGATAGCCAGGGATCCTTCTGGAGAGGTTTACCAGAAAAGTTTCTGCATCGGCTGTGGAATGTGTGTGAAAAGCTG
>JAOUNV010000571.1 GCA_029880775.1 Nitrospinota bacterium
AATAATCCCCCACAGGGCGCGGATTTTCGACGCGATGTACCGGGTTATCCCCACCGGGTTTCACAACAACAAAAGGCCCGCCGAGTGGGATTACCAAAAGTACCCCATGACCCCTGTGCTGGAAAGTCTCTTCAAGAAAAACGGGCTGAGCCAACTGGGCTCGCTGGGGAGCGGTAATCATTTTATCGAGATAAGCCACGACGAGGAGAACCATGTGTGGGTGGTGATCCACTCCGGCAGCCGGAACCTGGGCCACTCCACCGCCACCCACTATATGAAAGTGGCCTCCAAAAGCGGCAAGGCAAAGGAAGGGCACTACGGCCTGAGAACCGATTCACAGCAGGGGCAGGACTATATCGCCGACATGCGGTTCTGCCTGGAGTTCGCCCTGCAGAACCGGCAGGAGATGATAAACCGGGCGCTGCGGGAGATATATAATCTGGCGCGGGAGGGGCAGGCGCCGGAGCGGCTGGCTTTTATAAACCGCACCCACAACCACGCGGAGTTTAAGGACGGGCTGTGGATCCATCGGAAGGGCGCCACCCACGCGGAAAAGGGGATGGATGGCGTGATCCCCGGCAACATGCGCGATGGCAGTTTTGTGGTGGTGGGGAAAGGGAGCGAGGAGAGCCTAAACTCCAGCTCCCACGGCGCGGGACGCTCCATGAGCCGCAAGAGGGCCAAGAATGCGATAAACATGGACAAATTCAAGACCCAGATGAAAGGAATAATATCCAAGGTGGGCAAATCCACCCTGGACGAAGCGCCCGACGCTTATAAGAACATCTTCGAGGTGATGGAGCAGCAAAAGGATCTGGTGGAAATTACCCACCACCTGCTGCCGATAATTAATGTGAAGGCGTAATATCCTATTCTGAGTTTCGTGGAAGGTTCCGGGCCGAGCCTGCCTGGGAAGTAGCGGCGATATTTCTAGAAACGCTGCGGTCAGGCCCTTGGTGTGTCTTGGTGCGCAGGTCCCTTTTCGGCCCATTGGGCCTGCTTGTGCTGGATTGTGAATAATGGAGGGAGCGTGGGGTGGTAAAGGCTGAAAATAGTTGGTCTAATGATGTAAACTCCACTATGTCATTCTATTGTTGATTTTGCGCCTCATACTTAGCGGCGCACTTGCTTATTGAACTTGTGTATTGAACTGGGGACTCAATGTATTACGGACTAATAGGAGAAATCAATGAGTGGTTGCATAATATTATTGAGTGGCGGCAATTTTAATTTGGATGAGAATGCGCAAATGCCGTGATTTACGGCGGCGCTTTACGGCGGAGCTTTACGGCGGCTCTTTACGGCGACCGCGCGCCTTCACCTATTCGCTCTTTGTTTCCGGTAGTGTGGCGTTCATGCTGCCGGTGCGATAGCCGGCCAGATCCAGCGTCACGAACTTGAACCCAAGCCCGAACAGCTCCTTGTGGATCGCTTCCGCCGTTTGCCTGGAGGAGGCGGTGACGATATCCTCAGGCGCAAGCTCAATCCGGGCTATATCGCCATGGCTTCGCACACGCACCTGGGCGAACCCAATCTCCCGCAAAAAATCCTCCGCCTTGTCTATCCGGGAAAGCTTGGGTCGGGTAATCTTCTCGCCGAAGGGGAACCGGGAGGCGAGGCAGGCGAAGGAGGGCTTGTCCCAGGTGGGAAGCCCCATCTCCCTGGAAAGCTCCCGAATTTCCGCTTTCGTCATCCCCACTTCCTGCAGAAGGCTTCTTGCGTTTTTCTCCCTGGCGGCCCTGGAGCCGGGGCGGTAGTCCTGCAGGTCATCGGCGTTGGCGCCATCCAGCACCGCGGCGTATCCCTCCGCCTGGGCGATGTCGGTCAGCTTGCCAAATAGCTCCCCTTTGCAGAAGTAGCAACGGTCCGGCGGGTTGTCGGCGTATCCTTCTATCTCCAGTTCCTCGGAGTCTATTATCCTGTGGGGCGCGCCTATCAGTTCGGCTATGCGGACCGCTTCCTCCAGCTCTCGCTGTGGATAGGTGGAGGAACGGGCCGTCACCGCCAGCGCGCGTCCGGAATCTTTGAGCGTATCGTGCGCCACTTTCAGCAGAAACGAGGAGTCCACCCCGCCGGAAAAG
>JAOUNV010000572.1 GCA_029880775.1 Nitrospinota bacterium
CCATCCACTTTGTCGACAGGTTGGCAAGGCTCCTTCAGCCTGTTGTCCGGGTATTTGATTATCGGCAGAAGAGCCACGAGTATCCTTATCCGATCATGGTGTCGATCGGTTCCACACTGATCTCCACTCCCTCCCGGGCCAGCCCGGCCAGCGCGTCTTTCAGGGCGGAGACGCCCTTGGTGGCCACCCCTTCCATCTGCATGATATAGATCGGCTCCTCCACACTGCCCCCCACGTCAGACTCCAGCAGCGAGATGTTATACCCCGCGTCGGCCAGCGCCCCGGTGGCTTTGGCCACTATCCCGGCCCTGTCCGCGCCGAAGAGGGTGACCCTGGCGTTCGGCTCCACATGGCTGTGCAGTTTCCCTTCGATAGGGTCGGCATGCGCCCGCAGCCCCATCGGCTCGGTCACCGGGCGAATCAGTTCCACCACCTCGTCGGCGCCGCCCGCGCCCTGCACCATCAGCATGATAGTGAACGTCCCCCCCAGCCGCAGCATGGAGGCCTCCCCCAGGTTCATCCCTTTTTCATACAGAGTTTTTGTCACCGCCGCCACGATGCCTGGCCGGTCCTCCCCGATGATCGTCAGCATGCTCCATTTGTCCATGGCCCCCTCCATTGCGCAATCAGTTAGGCGATCTGTGTAGTCCCCGGTTTGTTCCCGGCGATCTCCTCCGCCAGGGCGTTCACTCCTTTGCGGATAATATCCAGGGCGCGGATGTATTCAGGTTCCGTCTCCCCGTATGGGTCCGGCACGTCCATGTCCTGCTTTCCCACCACATAGTCAGAGAACAGCGCCATTTTTCCCTCCGCCTCTGGCGCCATCATCCTTGCCAGTTTCAAATGCCGCTTTTCCATGACCAATACCTTGTCCGCCCATTCCAGCAGGTCTCTGGAGAGTACTTTAGCCTTGTGGCGGGACATGTCTACTCCAATGCGGCCAGTGATCTCCACCGCCATGGGGCAGGCGGGGGCGCCCTCCTGGGCGATGAATCCGGCGGACAACACTATCACATCCTCCACCCCCCGCTCGGCCAACCGGTCCAACAACAGGAACTGGGCCATGGGGGAGCGGCAAAGGTTGCCCGTGCAGACGAAGAGAACGCGTAGCATAACGCCCTATCCCTCCAGCCTTTTGTCGAACTGATCCACAGAGCTGTATGGCCCCAGCGCTGCCAGCTTCACCTTGGTCGGGTCGAAATATTTCGCCGCCGCCGCGTTGAGCCCCTCCAGGGTCACGGTGTCCAGTTCCGCCACCATTTGCGCCGCAGTCTTCACTTCACCATATATCGCTTCCCGCCCGGCGTAAAGGTTGGCCTGGGTCATGGAGTCCTCCATGGAGAGGTCCAGCTTTCCCCTCAGGTTTTCCCGTCCCCGGCTCAGTTCTTCGGCGGTAAAGCCCTTGGCCGCGGCTTTGTTCATCTCATCCATGACGCACGCCACAGCGTCCCCCAGCTTGTCCACATTCACCCCCGCGGCCACCATGAATGCTCCGGTGTCTGTAAACACTCTTCGGGCCGACGAGATGTAGTATGCCAGGCCCCGCTTCTCTCGAATCTCGTGAAACAACCTGGAAGACATGGCGCCTCCCATTATCACCGACAATATTTTGAGAGCCGGTTGTATTTGGTCCTCATCGCCGGGGATGGGGAATCCCAGGAAGAAGTGTCCCTGTTCCGTATCTTTGTTTATCAAAAGGCTTCTGGAGCTGTCCATCGGGCGGTATGGCTCCGGGGCGATCTTCCCGTGGCCACCGAAGGAGAAATACTTTTCCGTCAGCTCCAGGTTCCGCTCCCTGGTGATGTCGCCCGCCACAGACAGTACGCAGTTTTCCGCGGTGTAGTGCAGGTTCAGGAATTTAATGAAATCATCCCTGGTGACGGAGCTGACCACTTCCTCCGGGCCACCCACATCCCAGCCCAGCGGCTGGTCGCCGAAGAAGTGGCTCTTGAACCCCATCTGTATGCGGCTCATCGGGTCGTCGTTATACATGCGGATCTCTTCTATGATCACGCCGCGCTCTTTCTCAATCTCCGCCGGATCGAACTTGGACTTGTGAAGCATATCCGACAACACATCG
>JAOUNV010000573.1 GCA_029880775.1 Nitrospinota bacterium
TGGGTTTCGTTGGTAATCATGGCCTTAGCATCGATGCTCATCGGGGTTTTGACTTCCACCGCGTCGATGCCCTTGGCCTTGGCTTGATCCAGAGTCAAACCCACGAACGCCGCCTGGGGCCGGGTAAATATTACGCCACAATCCTTGTCCTGATTATAGGTGAAGTCCTCACCCAGGATATTGGCCGCCGCCACCCGGCCTTGCTGGCCCGCGGTGTGGGCGAGCATTAAGCCACCGTTGACATCGCCCACGGCGAAAATATGCGCCACATTGGTGCGGCAGCGGGCGTCGACCTTGACCACACCCTGCTCCACCGCAATTCCCGCCTTGTCCAATTTCATCGGGTCAAGATAGGGACGCTTACCGGTAGCCATCAGCACATAATCACAGGCCAGGGTTTCGGTTTTCCCCTCCGCCGTGTCATAACTCATTTCCATGGATCCGGGGCTGCCGCTGATCTTGCTGACTTTAACGGACGTTTTGATGGTGAGGTTGGGATCGTCATTGAGCACCCCGGTGAGGTGCTTGGCAATTTCCGGTTCCACTTCCGCAAGAATCCGGTCCTGGCCTTCCAGAAGCGTCACTTTAGCGCCAAAATCCTGAAAGATCTGCGCCATTTCCATACCGATCGCGCCACCACCGATTACGCCCAAAGTCTTCGGCGCCTTCGGCAGAGCCCAAACCGTATCCGAGGTGATCACACCGCCTTTGTTCGCCGCCTCCGCCGCACCGGGAATCGGTGGTATAAACGGCGGCGCACCGGTGGCGATAACCGCGCAACCAAAGGTGATATGCTTACCCTTGCTGCCATCGCCAGGTACCGGCCGGGCATGGCGTTCTTCTGAATTACCGCTGGTATCTACAAACAAACGGTGATCCGTTTCAAAGCTGGCAAACCCGTGGATGACGTCAATTTTCACGCCTTTATCGGTTTTTAGCGCCATTTCGCCACGCGTTTCCAGAACATGACGACGAGTCGCTTCCAGCTTACTCCAATCCAACTTCGCTTTGGTTGTGCCTTCCACACCCAGGTGACTGTCATGGGCGCGGTCACGAATACGGTCAGCCGCCGCCCGCCAGGCCTTGGAGGGTATGCAACCCCGCCACAGGCATTCGCCACCGGGGAACGGCGCATCATTGATCATGGCCACTTTTACCCCATGCTCCGCCAGATCCCGGGCGCAGTCCTCACCGCCGGGACCACCGCCGATGACCACCACGTCGTAATCCCAGTTGCCTTCGGGAATTGCCGGGCCCAGGGGCCCCATCCAGTTCTCCGGATGCTCGATGATTTCTTTGAGACTGTTGAGGTACATGGCCACTTCCGCGCCATTGACCACCCGGTGGTCGGCAGTCACGGTACACGGCATGCCCTGATCACCGGCGGCGGAAATCGCCAGAATGGCCGCGGTACCTGGAGTGGGAATAGCGTCAAAATAACTCACGCCCAACATACCCATATTGGAAACCATGAATGTGGGGTTGGCGTATTCTTCCGGGGTCAGGCGGCGTTTGCGCGCCCGCTCCACCAGGCCGGACCAGCTTTTTTGCAATTCTTCCAGGGTGCGGGTTTCGCAATGACGTAACACCGGCACCACCAAACCACCCCCTTCAGCGGCTACCGCCATGCCGATGTCCACTGCGTCCCGCTCCACCAGCTTGTCCACGGGCTGATAAGCCCAGTTCATGGTGGGATGTTTTTTCATCGCCAGGGCGCAGGCCTTGGCAATGGATACGGTGACGGAAACACCGACTTTTTTCGACGCTTTGATCAGCGCCGCGGGATCGACATTACGGGACACCCGAAACGTAGGCATGGTCAGGGCCGCGGTCATCGAATGACTGACGGCACGCTCCATGGCGGTCATGGCGCGGCCATGACCGGGTACTTGAATTTCCGGCATCAGATGGGCTGGTGTCTGACGCGCCACTTCGGTCGGCCGCTCCAGGGGTTGCGCCCGGCGCACATCATCGGCAACGATGACGCCACCGGCGCCAGTGCCTTTTAGAGTATCCAGATGAACATGTAATTGCGCGGCCAACCGCCGCGCCAGCGGCGTGGCCTGTTTATTTACCGG
>JAOUNV010000574.1 GCA_029880775.1 Nitrospinota bacterium
GCATTGTGTTGAATGCAATTGCTTGGATGATTTATCGATGACAGCAAGGAAATATAATATGCCACTGTTTTTGGGCGTCTCGTGATCAGGCTAATGACAACGTCCAAATGAGAAACCAGCGGTCAGCCGACAGCGACCTACCGGCCTAAAGAAAAAGCTTCTTCGCGTCCTCACGAATCAGCAATATCAAGATCGCTTTCTGGGCGTGCAGACGGTTCTCCGCCTGGTCCCACACCACCGATTGAGAACCGTCCATCACCTCCGCGCTGATCTCTTCGCCACGGTGGGCGGGCAGACAATGCATCACAATGGCGTCCTCCGCCGCCAGGGAGACCAGCGCCTGGTCCACCTGCCACCCGGCAAAATCCGCCAGTCTCTTTTTCGCTTCTTCATCCTGGCCCATGCTCACCCAGGTGTCTGTATAGATCACGTTGGCGCTGGCCACGGCCTTTTTGGGATCATCTAAAAGTTCAATCGAAGCGCCAGATTCCTTGGCATGGCTCAGGGCGCTCTCCACGGTTTCGGTGTCCGGCTCATACTCTTTTGGTGTGGCCACGCGAAGGTCAAAGCCCATCATTCCCGCCGCGTTGAGCCAGGAGTTGGCCATGTTGTTTCCATCCCCCACATATGCCACTTTCACTCCCGCCAGAGAACCCCGCTTTTCGTAAATGGTGAACAGGTCCGCCAGCACCTGGCACGGATGATACTTGTCGGTAAGCATGTTGATCACTGGGATATCCGCCATGGCCGCCAGTTCGTCCACTTGCTCCTGGGCGAAAGTGCGGATCGCCAGGGCGTCGAGATAGCGGCTGAATATTCGGGCGGAGTCCGCCACCGTTTCCCCCCGGCTCATTTGGATTTGATCCCCGGCGAGGACCACCGTGTGGCCGCCTAGCTGCACCATCCCCACTTCGAAGGAGACCCTGGTGCGGGTGGAAGGTTTTTGGAATATCATCCCCAGCGACATTCCCTCCAAAGGCTTGGAGGGGCGGCCAGCTTTTCGATCCGCCTTAAGCCGCGAAGCGGCCCTGATGACCCATTCCACATCCTCGCGGCCCAGATCCAGCAGCCGACGAAGATCCCGTTTCATTTTGCCAGGGCCTTGCCCAGGATATTCAGCGCCTTGTCCACCTCCGCCTTCTTTACGATCAGCGGAGGAAGAAGCCGGATGGTGTTGTCGTTTACACAGTTGACAAGCAGCCCCATCTCCGCGCAACGCCGGACGACGGAGGATCCCGGGGTGCTAAGCTCCACACCCACCATGAAGCCGATTCCCCGCACTTCCCGGACAGTCTTGTATGAGGCCTTCATGCCGGTGAGCCTGATCAGCATATACTTGCCCAGCTTTCGCACGTTGGACAGGGTGTCCGCCTTAGACAGGATCTCCAGGGTGGCGGCGGCGGCGGCGCAGGCGGGAGCGCCTCCCCCAAAAGTGCTGGCATGGGTTCCGGGGAGCAGGTGCTTGGCCCGTTCCTCGTCGGCGAACATGGCCCCCATGGGAAAACCGTTAGCCATGCCCTTGGCCAGGGTGATTATGTTTGGTTTCACGCCGAAATGCTCATAGGCGAATAGCTTGCCGGTCCGGCCAAAGCCTGTCTGGGCCTCATCGAAGATCAACGTCAGGTTCTTGGCGGCGCAGAGTTTAGCCAGCTTCTGGATAAACTCTACTTCAGGCACGAAGACTCCCGCTTCTCCCTGCACAGGCTCGACGATCACGGCGCAAGTCTTGGCGGTAACGGCCTTTTCCACGGCGGCCAGATCCCCAAAGGGGACATGTTTTACTCCAGAGAGCATGGGGCCGAAGCCGGTTTTGTATTTTTTGGAGTGGGTCAGCGAGAGCGCGCCCATGGTCCTGCCATGGAACGCTCCCTCAAAGGCTATTACCTCGGTGCGGTTTTTGTCATATTTTTCAATGGAATAAAGCCGGGACAGCTTCAACGCCGCTTCCACGGCCTCGGCCCCGCTATTGCAGAAAAAAACGCGCCCGGGGTAGATCTTGCTCAAAAGCGCCTTGGCGTAGTTTGTCTGGGTGTCTGTATAATACAGGTTGGATGTGTGCCCAAGCCGGGTCATCT
>JAOUNV010000575.1 GCA_029880775.1 Nitrospinota bacterium
TCGATAAAAGGGCTGTATAAATTTATGGTGTCGGAGCGGATGGTGGAGGTGAACCCGGCCCAGACAGTGCGGGCGCCAAAGCTGTGGCGAAAGCTGCCGGGGAGCATTTCCCCGGAAGAGGTGGACCGGCTCCTCTCCACGCCGGACCATACAAGACCGGATGGGATGCGCGACGCCGCCATGTTGGAGACTATATACGCCACCGGCCTGCGAGTTTCGGAGCTGGTGGGGCTCACTCTCTCCGAAGTCAACCTGAGCGCCGGATATCTCTCCGCCACGGGGAAGGGATCGAAAACCAGGCTTGTCCCTTTCGGTGAGGAGGCCAGGGAGAGGATTGAGGAATACAAGGCATCCGCCCGGCCCAGGCTCCTGGCTGGCCGATCTAGTGAATATCTTTTCATCACCAGGCTGGGTGGGCCCATGACACGGCAAAGCTTCTGGAAAATCGTGAAAAAAACCGCAAATAAAGCCGGGATCTGGAAAAAAATCAGCCCCCACAGCTTGCGGCATTCCTTCGCCACCCACCTTCTGGAGCGGGGCGCGGACTTGCGCAGCCTGCAGAGCATGCTGGGGCATTCTGACATCAGCACCACCCAGATATACACCCATGTGGCGGAAAGCAGGCTGGCGAAAATCTTCAGCCAGATCCACCCCAGGGGAAGGTAGCCTGTCCAAATATTTTAATGGCGCGGGAAGTTTGGTGCTAGACTTTACAGATGAAAGAACCAGTCGAAACGAAAGTGGACGCGCTGCCAGGTATTTTCCGCGAGGCGGTGATAAAAGACGTGGAAGCGATGCAGAAGCTGATCCAGGTTTTCGCCGATAAGGACCTGATGCTAAAGCGCCACGCCAACGAGCTGTACGAGACCGTCCGGGAGTACAACGTGTATGAGGAGGATGGGAAGATCCTGGGGCTTTGCGGCCTGAAAGTGATATGGAAGGATCTGGCGGAGGTCCGCTCCTTGGCGGTGGAGGAGTCGAATTTTGGCCGGGATATCGGCCAAACCCTGGTGCGCATGGCTCTCGATGAAGCGCGGCGGCTGGGAATAGCCAGGGCGTTCACCCTCACATACGTCCCCCGATTTTTTGAAAAGCTCGGCTTTCAGGAAGTGGACAAGAGTACGCTGCCACACAAGGTGTGGGGGGACTGCGTCCGATGCCACAAGTTCCCCGATTGCGATGAGACCGGCATGATTCTGGATCTGGGCCAGGCATAACGCCGCCCTCCTTTCAATTCTTCTCAAGGAGTACCGATATGAACAAACCCCAGGTAAAAGTCTCTATCCACGGCTTGGCCGCAGGTGGCGCGGGAGTGGGCCGGATGGAGAACGGAATGGTGGCCTTTGTGGATGGCGCCTACCCTGGCGACACGGCCCTGGTCCAGATAGTCAAGGCGAAGAAACGACACGCCATCGCCTCGATCGTAAAGCTGGAGGAACCGTCTCCGATGCGGCAGACCCCCGAATGTCCTCATGTGCATGATTGCGGCGGGTGCCCGTGGATGGGGCTCAAATACGAAGCCCAGCTGGATTGGAAGAAGAATATAGTAGGCCAGGCGCTCTCCCGGATCGGGAAAATAGGAGTCTCCGCGGAGACTGTGGTTCCGTCTCCCATCACTTCCGGCTATCGCCACCGGGTCCGGCTCAAAGGAGTTTCCTCCGCTAAGGGATTCGCCTTTGCTTACCGCCGACGAGGCTCCAACCAACTGGCCCCGGTGACAAGCTGCGCTGTGGCCCACCCTCTGATAAACCAAGTGATGGAGGGGTTGGTGGAGTTTTTGAGCAAGCGCCCCACATTGGCGGCCACGGTGGGGGAAGCGGTGATAGAAACCGACGGGGAAAGATGCCGCTTGATCATCCATCCCGCAGGCGTGATGAACCAGGGCGCTGTGGACGGAATGGTGGGCGCCGTGGAGAGGCTGGACGCCGCAGTGGTGATGATGGTGGACAAGGTGGCGGCCCGGTGCGGTGACCCATGGCTGCGTGTTATCAAGGATACGGAACCGCAAATATGGCTTGCCCCAGGGGCCTTCTCCCAGGCCAACCTGGCGCTCAATCCGAAGCTTGTGGAAGCT
>JAOUNV010000576.1 GCA_029880775.1 Nitrospinota bacterium
ACAGCTTATATACACCTTATTCCTTTACACCATATTGAAAATACACTATTTCTTTTGGTTTTCAATATTGTTACAGCCATGAGTTTTGCTTTATTTTCGCTAACGTTTCCGCACACGGCTGCCGCCAGCTTTCGAATAGTTGACTGTTTTAGTATGACATTTATCCTGTTCTGATGTAGGCTATATATTGGAAACTTTTAGTATGGTCTGACAATCTAAATACTAACAGCCGGGAAGTTTTGTCCGGTGGGAGGAGAGATAATAATGCTCGACAAGGAAAAGATCGAAGAGGCGTTGAATGAAATCCGCCCGGCCCTGATCGCCGACGGAGGCAACGTGGAGCTTGTGGACGCCAATGACGAGGGTGTGGTGCTATTAAGGCTGCAGGGCGCTTGCGCCGGATGCCCGTCTGCCACCATGACGCTGCGTATGGGGATCGAGAGGACGCTTCGGGAGAGGATTCCGGAGATCACCGCAGTCGAAGCCATCATGTAACAACGATAGGAATATAATGGAGTTAAGCGAAAAGATCGAATCCGCCTTAAAAAAGATCAATTATCCCGGCTTCAGCAAGGATATAGTCACACTCGGGGCGGTGGAGAAAATCGAAGCAGCGGATTCTGGTCCGGTGCGGATCTTTCTGAAGCAGATTTCCGGAAATGATGAGACAAGGGACGCTCTTGTCAGCCAGATAGAGGAAAGCCTAAAGCCGGTAGTGGATGGTGCGGGCGTTGAAGTCTACTCTGGAGGCAAGCCGTTGGGCGCAGCCGCCCAACCAGCGCCCGGCCAGGAGCAGGGCCAGCCGGTCTTCGTCCGGGACAAGCTTTCAGGAGTTAAGCAAATCATCCCCGTCACTTCCGGTAAGGGAGGCGTCGGCAAATCCACCGTGGCCGTCAACCTGGCGTACACCTTGTCCCAGTTGGGCAAGAAGGTGGGCATTCTGGATCTGGACATATTCGGTCCATCCATCCCGAAGATGCTTGGGATAAACGAACGGCTCGGCGTCCGGGACGACTGGATAATACCAGGCGAGGCCAAGGGGCTGAAGGTCATCTCCATAGGCATGGCCATCGATGATGAAGAGGCGATGATCATGCGCGGGCCTATGGTCATGAAGGTGCTGGACCAGCTTTTGAACCATGTGGAGTGGGGCGAGCTGGATTATCTGCTTGTGGACCTGCCTCCAGGCACGGGCGATGTGCCATTGAGCCTTGTTCAAAAAGTAGCCATCACAGGCGCCGTGGTGGTCACCACGCCGCAGGACATTTCCCTGATAGACGTGCGCCGGGCCATCAGCATGTACCGCCAGACCCAGACCCATATCCTGGGCATCGTGGAGAACATGAGCTACCATGTCTGCCAGAACTGCGGGGAGAAGACCCATATCTTCGGCGAAGGCGGAGGAACCAAGGAGGCGGAAAAATATGGCGTGCCCCTTTTAGGCGAGATACCGCTGCTCAAGGTCATCTGCGACGAGGCGGACAAGGGCTCGCCCGTGTTCGACCAGGAGAAGAATCCGGAGCTTGCCATGGTGTTCGAGAACCTTGCCAGGACCGTTATGGCCAAGGCCGACGAGGCGCCGGAGCCCGCCACCGGGGACTCGCACGAACATGGCCATCACGACCACGGCCACGATCATGGCCATCATCACGGCCGCAGTTCCTGATAGTCAAAGATTCTCGGCGGTCCGCCGGATTCAAAGTAAGCAAAAGCCCGCGCCACTATGGTGCGGGCTTTTTATTTTCGGCTAGACCTGTCTGTTGCAGCGTTTGTTTATCTGCCTGCAGCGGGGCCGTCGCTCACTTCACCGGATGCGCATGGGGGTCTTGCTTACAAAGCGCGCCTTGAATTGAGTCGCCTGGCCCACGCCAACCATGATCGACTTTGCGCCGTCCGCCTTCCCGTCGAAAAAGTGGGACCAACCAGCGTCGCAGTTCAATATCCTGTCCTCGGATTTCAGGTTCACCCCTTCACTGGTGGTGATGAAAGTCTTGGCAGGTATGTCCCTTCCCTCGCCCAAATAGCAAATCTCCAGCGTGTAGGCGCAGGCGCCGGATTTGCCCGGGGC
>JAOUNV010000577.1 GCA_029880775.1 Nitrospinota bacterium
CTTGGTGGTGTCGTGATCGGTGATGGACGCCACGGATACTCCTTTGGCCTTTACTCGGGCCAATAATGCCAGAGGAGAGTCGAACCCATCCGAGTATGACGTGTGCATGTGCAAATCCGCGTATACGACCATCGCATCCTTCTTCGAAACAACTGTTTAACCCAACTATGTTAAACTAGTGGCGTTAACCATGTAAACATATTTAACGGATTTTTAACGATTATTGCCAGTTTGGCACGGCCTTTTCCGTTTTTACTAACACTCTTTTATCTTGAAACCTAAGATGTTATTCACCCAGAAGCAATCAGAAGCCATCCGGGCCCGGTTCCCCGCGTTAAACGGCATGGTGTTCCTCAATTCCGCCGGATTGACCCCAATTCCCACCTCCTGCAGGGACATTATGGTCGAAATGACCCAGGATCTGTGCTCCTACGCCTACCTGAAAATGGCCAACTGGGAAAAATCGGTGATAAAAGCCCGCCAGACTGCCGCCACGATCACAGGATGCTCTCCGGAAGAGATGGCTTTCGTCAAAAACACCTCCACCGGTGTCTCCATCGTCGCCTCCGGGCTGCGGCTGGTCCCTGGCGACGAAGTGATAATCAACGATCTGGAGTTCCCCTCCAACGTATACCCCTGGCTGAACCTGGAGCGGAAGGGAGTGGTGGTCCGGAGGGCGAAAAGCTCCGACGGGAAAGTCACACCCGACGCCATAGCCGAGCAGGTGACCGCAAAGACAAAAGTACTTGCCATCTCCTCCATTCAATACGCCACCGGGCAGAGGACAGACCTGGCGACTTTGGGACAGATGGCCCGGGAGAAGGGATTTCTTTTCTTTGTGGACGCCATCCAGTCGATGGGCTCATTCCCCATGGACGTGAAGAAGCTGGGTATCCACTTCCTCTCCGCCGGGGGGTTCAAGTGGCTATGCGGCCCGGTAGGATCCGGGATATTCTTCTGCGACAAGGAGAAACTTGATGACCTGGACCTGACAGTCACCGGCTGGAACACGGTGGAGAATCCGGTGCTGTATCATGTCATAGATTACAAGCCAAAGAATAACGCCCAGAGGTTCGAGGAAGCCTCCGGCGACTATATCGGCATATGCGGGCTGGGGGAGTCGATGAACGTTCTTCACTCCACGGGGATAGATAAAATTGGGGAGCACGTCGTGGCGCTGACAAATTATCTGGAGGAGAAGCTGCTCTCCAGAGGCTATCAGATTCTCTCCCCCAGAGGCCAGGCGGACAAGTCAGCGATTATAGTCGTCGCCGCCCCATCCGGCTCCACCCCGGAGGATGTGTGCAAGAAGCTGGATGGGAAAAAGATTCTCACCGCCCCCAGGGGTGGGGGAATCCGCGTCTCTCCCCACTTTTTCAACACGACAGAAGATATGGATCAGTTATTATCGGCATTGGGGGAATTATGAGATTCGGACGGAGCAATCTTATCGTCGGAAGTGTGGTGATCATCATCACCACATTGGGCGGATTTGCCCTGGGCGCCTCCCTGGAGCCGAACTTCCAGGACGGTTTCTACAAGCAAAGCCACCTCCGCGCCTTGCTGAAGACGGGCCACACCCACGGGATGCTCTTCGCCTACTTCAACCTTATCGTGGGGCTGTTGGTGAACAAGCTGGAGCTGACCGACAAGGGGAAAAAGTGGCTGTCGCTATTGGCCATCGGGGCCTTGCTGACACCGGTGGGGGTGTTCACTCGTGGCCTTTTGGGGGGGACAGAAGCGGTGATGCCCGTGGTGGCTATCGGCGCTTTCTGCTATCTCGGCTGCGCAGGCTTGATCCTGAAAGGGGCTATCGGGTTGAAAGCGGAGTAGATTCAGCCCCGTTATATAATCAGCCAGACAATCCCCACGGTCACCGCCGCGATGGAGACCGCGCCCATCAGCCCGCGCCCCGCCTGCGTCGACAATCTGGCGGACACACTCCCCGCCGCCATGGAGAAAAGAGCCATAGACACCACCGATCCGGCGGCGAAGGCGCCCAGGTACACAGCCGACATTGCCGCCGAGGGCATCGCCAACGCGGGGGAGACCCCTAATATGTGAG
>JAOUNV010000579.1 GCA_029880775.1 Nitrospinota bacterium
TGTCCAGGGCTATCCCGCAACACGGATGGCCCCTCCATATATCCCTTGAGTGTTTGAAGTAGTTGACCTCCCCCCGAAACTCCATATCGTCCAGCACCCCTTTTCTGCAAAACATCCCGTCCACAAGGCCATGACGCAGGTAGAAAGGCGCTTTTTCCATATCGACGCTAACTATTCTGACGTCAGCCAGAGGGTTTATTCCGCTATCGGCAAGGCACTGGTACAGGAGGTATTGTCCGGTGGAGTATTGGCCGGGAACTCCGATTACCTTCCCCTTTATATTTGAGGGTCCGCCGGTCTTTTCCAATTGGCTCTTGAGCGCCAACACATAATCGTTGGCATGAGAAACAGGATGGAGCTTCAACTTCACCGGCGCACCACCGTACCCGGCGCTTATCAAGAGCGCGTATGTCACCTGAACATAGATCCCATCAACCTTTCTGGCCGCCAGCAGCTCCCGAGCCCCGCTCCAGCTGGCGACAGTCCGCACGGAAACATTCAACCCTCTTTGCGCGAAAAGCCCCTTATCCTTGGCTTCGATCAGGGGCTCCGGGCATGTGGTTCCCACTATCGCCAGCCGGACTTCCGTTTTCTCAAGGCCCGCTCTTTTGGCTGCGTCCGCGCCAGCGGGGGACGGCTCCGGATCAGGCTGCGGCTTTTTGGCGTCAAACGCCAGCCTGGGAAGAACCGTGTCCGCCGTAGTTTTGTATTTAGGCTGCAGGCCTGTCCTTTCCATAAATTCGTTCAGGCTCGCTTTAAGCTCCAGCACCATTTCTTCCCGGCCGGACATAAGCTTGTTGAACCTTTTAAGGTCCTCCATGGTGGCCTTTAGCTTTTCTTCGTTTCTTTTCCTTTCGGTTATATTCAAAAGATAGCCGTCCAGGTGGGTGGTTTTCCCGGTTTCCGGCCTTACGGCCACCATTGTTATGTCGAACCAGAAAATCTCCCCGTTATCGTTGAGCAGCCGGTATTCACCCTGGAAGGAAGCTGTTTTTTCTTTCAGCCAATTGGTGATGTCATCATTGAATTTGGTTTTTTCAGAAGCGTAGACAAGCTCTTCGAATTTCCTATCCCCCTTCATTAGCTCCGCCTGGTTATAGCCGTATTGCCCTGCATTGGGGGAGATATACTCCAAAGGCCACCCTTCCTCTGATTTGCATTTGAACGCAACCACCGGGCCATGGATGAAAAGCTCTTTTTCACGATTTAGGTCATTTTCAATCTGGATCCGCCTGGCAAGCTCGCTTTTCAGGGCCAGGTTCTTTTCCTGCAGTTCCCGGGTACCCACAAATACTTTCTCCTCAAGGTTCCGGGAATACTCTTCAAGCTTGCTATCCCTTATCCCTATTTGATCCAGCATTTCATTGAAGCTGGATATCATCGCTGAAATCTCGTCCTTCCCCTCGCTTTTATAGCGGACGGAGTAATCCCCGGTCACCGAAACCCTGGTCATGATGTCCGCCAACCTGCTGACCGGGCTGGTTATCCAGGTCCTGGTTCTTGAGAGGAAAAAGTATCCGGCCGCAGAGGAGAAAATAAACGCCAGAAACACCCCTTCTATGAATATCCATATGAAGCGGAAGAATTCCCTAAGGTCGTCCTGGATGACTATGTAACCGGCGCTTTGCCCTTCTTGCATTATTTCATGCTTGAAGTAAAGCTTGTCCCATACCGCTTGGCTTCCGGCTGGCCGGCTGTCCAATGCCGGCGTCTTTGTTTCGGAATCTCTGTTGTAGGCGGCCGCTATTGTTCCATCCGGATAATAAATGGTCACCGTAAGGAACGATCTATCGGTGGCAAGGGCGGAAAGCGCGGCGTTCATCGGCTTCTTATCCCCTGACCCGAATGACACGAGGGTAATTGCGCTAAGAAGCCTTGTCTTGAGCAAGAGATCCTTTTCATGCTCAAGCCACTGTGAATATATCAGCGCGGAAAGGGCGAAAACACTTAATATAACCAGGGCCAGCATCATGGCCGCAGTGGTGAGGATAGTTAGCTTGGTCCTAATGGAATAGTTGCTGAATGAACGGGGTGTCAGGTTCATTTGCCTTTCACCTTATA
>JAOUNV010000578.1 GCA_029880775.1 Nitrospinota bacterium
AGCCCATTCGGAGCTTGTGGCGGAGACAAGGGGCGCCGCTGTGCTTAGCCATGTGTTCAGCCAATACATCCCCTACGCCGGGCCGATAAGCACTATGAAGAATGGCTCCCTTATCAGCCAGGAGGACGGGAACGCCACCGCATACGCCATGGACAAGTTGTCCGACAGGGGCGTTTTCTACATCCAGCCGGGCCAGGAAGTGTATGAGGGGATGGTTATCGGAGAGAACAACAAGCAGACGGACCTGGAGGTGAACGTGTGCAAGGGGAAGAAGCTGACCAACATGCGGGCCGCCGGCTCTGATGACGGCGTCAAGCTTGCGCCCCCAAGGATCATGTCACTGGAACAGACCATAGAGAGCCTCACCGACGACGAACTGGCTGAAATCACCCCCGGCGCCTTGAGGATAAGAAAGAAACACCTGAACGTGGAGGACCGCAAAAGGGCCAAGAAGCAGCTGGCGGCAAGTTAGGTATTCGGCCATTGGCTCCGTCTTCACACGGGACGGAGCCCTTATTCCTGAGCCGGTGTCGATCGCCTTGGCCGCATCCTGTCACTCTATCATGTCCGGCTCGTGGCAGGAGACGCAGATCATTCTCAGCGATTTTTTTGCGGGACCAAAGTCCACATCCTTTCCGTCCTTCATTTCCCGCTGGAGCGCTGCATTCAGGCGCTCTATCTCCTTGATCCGCTCTTCCATCCCCGCCCTGCTCATGATCACGCCGGAAGGCCCTTCGCTGGGGAACACCTTGCGCAACACGGACAGGTATTCATTTGCGATGAAGATGTGCTCGCTTCCGCGTTCCCTGTCGCCGCTTTCAAGGTAGATTGAGGCCATGTCGTAGTTTTCCCTGACCGAATGCATGTATTGGCCGATAAGCTTTTGTCCCTGGGGAAGGCGGAACATGTATTTCAGCTTGGCTTCCGTATGGCAGCCCGAGCAGATGGTGAAAATGGTCTTTGGCAGCTCCTTTATCTCCTCCTGCGCCCCTTCCTTTAGCGCCTCTGCAAGCTTTTCGTATTGACGGCCGAGAGAGTCCAGCCGCATCATGAACAGGCTCTTGTCTATTTTCTCTTTGTCGGCGTCTTTTTCAGGCAGGTGCTCCCCAAGCTGTTTAATGTATTCTCTGGAAAGGCGGACATGGGCTGCGGCGGCTTCATGGTTTCCTTCATTTGTGGCGATATAGATGTTTCTGTAGTTCTTGAACAGCTCGTGCATCCCTGTCCGGAACTTGAACGATGCCACCGGCTCGGATGCATAAGAAGCCGGCGCAAGGATAGACATCAACGCTATGAAAAGAATAGCATGTCTCATGGACTACCTCCTTTTTAATAAAATGGGCCTCCGGGCATGATTTTGCAAGGCTAATCGGGGAATGCCGGGGTTGCGCCAATCTGCTTTACAACCGGCTGAATCATGTTTTAATATGAAGGTTCATTGGCCGGGTTGATTGCTTGCCCGGCGAAAACCCCAAATTATAAGCTTTGGATTCTATTGTGCGTTTTATCGTTTGTTTTTCACTGGCTCTGACGACGCTTAGCCTGGCTTTGCCAGGTGTGGCGCGCGCCAAGGCAGGGGACATTTTGGGCGGCAAGGAAGTTTACCTGGCCCGATGTTTTCAATGCCACGGGCTAAGCGGCGATGGGAACGGCCCTGCTGCGGCATACCTTCCCAGAAACCCAAGGGACTTTACCTCCGGCCAGTACAAACTGAAGACAAGCCCGCCAACCACTCTTATGGCGCGGGACCAGGATATTTACGACGCCATAGCCAACGGCCTCCTGCCCAACGGCATGCCCACATGGAAGGACACCTTGAGCGAAAAGGAGATATGGGACCTTGTGGCGTATCTGAAATCCCTTTCAGACCTTTACGAGGGGGAGAGCGATCCACCTGCCCTGGAGGCGCCAAAGACATCCAGGACGGCTGAAACCCAAAGATGGGGGCGGAAAGCGTATTTCGAGCTGAAATGCGACGAATGCCATGGCGAGGACGGGGCGGGAAACCCGGACAAAATATTGAAGGACGATTACGGAAGGCCTATAAAGCCAAGGGACCTT
>JAOUNV010000581.1 GCA_029880775.1 Nitrospinota bacterium
TCTATCACGTTCTTTTCTATGGGGTCCACTTGAGCCCCTATGCTTTTGAGGTAATCGATGGCGGAGTCTATGGATTCCAGCTCTCCGGATATCTCCAGATCCACCACTCCCCTGTCATCGCCTATATTCGCCTGGCGGATGTTGATGGTGACCCCATGCTCCCTGATGATGGCGCCGTAGATGGGCTCCCTTACTTTCTCAGGAGGGATTATCAGGCGGATTTTCACGGATGATATGGATTCGGGCGCCTGCAGATCCGCAAGGCTCCTGTCCCCTTCCCTGACAAGCGCCCCCCTGCATTTAAGGTCCAGCGCCGCCGCGTCTATCTGATCATCAGGCCCGGCCAGGCTCAACACCAGCCAGCCGGCGGAGCTTCCCACCGACGCCTTGTAAATTACCGGCTCCAGGCCATATCTTTGCACCAGGGAATAGAGCACCGGCTCCTTAACAAGATCCACGGGGAAAGTCACCGCAAAAAATCTCTCGCTCATGATTCACTTCTTCTTGATGATAAATTCCCAGTCCGTTTCGTTGAACTTGTGGGGCCAGGCCAAAATCTCGTGGCCTTCGTTTTCCGCGCTCCTGGGAACGTTCTTCGTGGCCGGTTCGTGATCCACAACCACCCGCAGCACCTGGCCGGATTCCATCGACTCAAGCTTTAGCTTGGTCTTCACAAAAGTAAAGGGGCACACCTCGCCTTTGATGTCCAGATCGAAGTCAGCCTTGATCGACATTTCTTTCTCCAGTCATGTTATAGGGTGATGATTCTGTCATGGGCCGCCACCGCCTCCACCAGGCCCGGATACTGAATGAGCTTTCCCGCAAACCTCCATTTGCGGGACGATACGTCGTCTTCCAGGGCGGCGCATTTGTCCGGCCAGCCTTCGGTGGCCGGGTCCACCGCCGCCCGGTGGCCTCCTGGCAGCCCAAGCCCGGCATGAGCCGCAACAAGGGACGGTTCGTTATACACGCCATCGCCCAGAAAAACTATCATATCCGCCTGGGCCAGAATACTCCCGGCCAGTTTGTTCCCTTCCCTGTCCAGCTTGCTTGCGACTATAACAAGTGTCATGGCTATTTCTCCCTGTTCCACAAAAAGTCGCCATGAGCGGCGTCACATTCGCATGTATCCGGAAGAACGGTAACCACCACGCCCTCGGAAAGTGTCTTGGCAAGCTTGATGGCCGCAAACACCCCAGCTCCGCCGCTGGAGCCTACTATCAGATTCTCCTCCTGGGCCAGCCGATTCACCATTTCATACGCCTCCTCGGTCTTGACGGGTATCTTACCATCCAGCTCGTCCACGTTATAGATGCCAGGCTGGATGGAGCTTGCCATGTGTTTGAGGCCTTCAATGCCATGGAGAGTTTCCTCAGGCTCCACGGCATAGGTCCTTATCTTCTGGTTGCGAAGCTTGAGCCCCCGGCTTGTCCCCATTATGGTGCCGGAAGTGCCTATCCCGGCCAGAAAATGGGTGACCTTGCCGTTTGTCTGCTCCCACACCTCCGGGGCGGTGGAGTAAAAGTGGGCTTTCCAGTTTTCCGGGTTGTTATACTGGTCCGGCCAGAAATACATCTCCTTCTCCTGCTGATATATCTCCCTGGCCAACAGTATGGCGCCGTCGGAGCTTTTCATCGGGTCGGAGTACACAACCTCGGCATGGTAAGACGAGGCCATAAGCTGCTTGCGCTCGTTGCATACGTTGCCCGGCATCACAAGCTTCACCTTGTACCCCTTCACCAGCCCGATAAGCGCGTAAGCCACGCCGGTGTTGCCGGAGGTGGAGTCGAGAATCGTCATCCCCGGGCGCAGGAGCCCGGCCGCCTCCCCTTCCTGTATCATGCGCAGGGCCGCCCTGGCCTTCACGGAGCCGCTGGCGTTGTACCATTCCGCCTTGGCCCAGACCTGGACGCCGGGGCATTCCTTTTCCGCGATGTTCTTTATCTGGACCAGGGGCGTCCCACCGATCCTTTTCAGTATTTCCGGCGATATCTCTTCCGGCTTGAAGTAAGCCGCAGGCGCCAACTTGCTCATCAAAACCTCGCTTCAGGTTATCACTA
>JAOUNV010000580.1 GCA_029880775.1 Nitrospinota bacterium
CGAAAGAGGCGGGGGCGAAGAATCTTTCGATTCGTAACGACTTAGTAGCCGATAAACAGGCACAAGACAAGAGCGCTATCCGTTTTGGAATCACCACCAAAGATGGTGTACTCGGGGGATAGGTGAACGTTCTGGGCCAGAAGCCAGTTCAGGCCAACAGAAGTAGCGTTCCACTTGTCGCCGCCGTCAACCTCCTCGTTCTTCATGTTGGCTTTCACCACAAGAGCAGGAGTCAGGCTAAGATAGGCGCCCACGTTCATGGCCGTCTTCTTTGTGCTGCCAGGGAAGGCAACGCCGTCGCCGCCGCCGGTCAGGTAGGAACCGTTGACTTCAAGCTGCATGCCGGCAACTTCGCCCTGGGCCTGGAAATCGGCGCCGGTGAAGTCAATCTTGATTTCATGCACCACGCTATGATCTTCCATACACTCCACGCACTTTCCGGTGCCAGAGGAGCCGATCACGCCCAAGGAAAGGTCGAAACCAGCCACGCTCGGGGTGAAGGCCGCGCGATAGTAAATCGGGAAATCAAAGCCGGTGTCAACAACCTCGCCGCCGAACTTGCCGTACATCGGGCCCCAGAAGCCAACGTTGAACCAGAACATGTCGTTACCACCATACAGGCCGAGGCCGGTCGCGGCAGTACCCAACGTCTTCTGGGCTGCAAAAACGCTAGCGCGGTCTTCCCAGCCGCGCTGTCCGCGCTGGAAGCCGGTGTTGTTCAGCTCCAGGCCGTTGGCGGGGCCGTGCCCGTCAGTAACCTGAACATAGACACCAACTGTCAAGTCGCTGCCGGTGGGGATGTTGAACAGAACAGAGCCTTTGCCCCAGCCAGTGTCGGCGACTTCGTTCGCCCAACCGACGTTTTCAGAAACACGTCCGCCAATGAAGAAGGTAGCCTCGTCAGGAAGCTCCCACTCACCGCGCTCGGCGCCGGCTTTCGGGCTATGAGGCTCTTTATTGGTTTTCATGACGTACTTGAACTTCGTGATGAAGCTGACCGGCATGATGGCCGGCATGGAAATGTTATCGCCCTCGATCAGGTCGACGCTGGTCTCTCTGTAGCCGCCCAGCTTGAACGCGCGGCCCATGGCGCTAAGCTTCGGGAAATACTGGAAGTGGCAGGCGTTACACTCGTAACCGGTCTGCCGGGCAAAAGCCGGAACCGCAGAGCTGTCCTGCGGGGTCACCATGACGCCAGTAATCGCCACGGCAAAGATTGACAGAAACGCAAATGTTCTTTTCATTTAAATCCTCCTCATTGTTTGCAAGCTAACCTACGTGGAATACCCCCAAAAGGAATTCTACATAGAGGCGCCGAGCATCTCCTCGATTTTTCGCACGGCCCGAGTAGTTTACCGTATTGCCCTATGCATGTCCATAGGAAAAAATAAAAAAGTTAAAAAAAAGGGATATGGCGCAACACGTTATATTTCAGGAAGATACACTGGCAATCCGTCTTGTGGCAAGAAAATCGCGTCTCTATTGCCAGGATATCAGCGCAGGTATTTCGGCGCTACCCCCGTCCCGGCGCCTATCTTTAAAGCTCGGTCACCACGCCTGTGGGGCTCCCGCAAGATCGGCAATTCTCTCCATCCAGTTCCACCTTGGATACATGGTAGCCGCTTCTGTCTATGAGCGCTGTTCCGCATCCTGGGCAAAGCGTGTTTTTCCAATGGCCCAGGTCCAGGTTTCCCACGAAGACGTATTTGAGCTTCCGGGAGGCGATCTGGGCGACCCTTTCCAGAGTCTCTGGCGGCGTGGGGAGGGTGGCTCTTTTATATGCGGGGAAGTATCGGGAGAAATGGAGCGGGATCATATCGTCCAGTCCCGCCACGAAATCGGTCAACTTCTCTATATCCGCCTCTTTATCGTTGAGCCCGGGGATTATCAGGTTTGTGATCTCCAGGTGGATCCGTCCTGCGGCGGCTCTGGCGGTCTGGAGCACCGGCGGCAGAGCGCTTTTGCATATCTTCTTATAGAAGAGCGGATCCATCGACTTGATATCCAGGTTCATGGCGTCGATCCAGGGGAGCAGTTCGGCGAAGGGCTCCTGGATCGAC
>JAOUNV010000582.1 GCA_029880775.1 Nitrospinota bacterium
TCCCTTAACCTTGATCGGCCCAGGGTGGAGAGTATTAAAGGAGAAATCCCATTTGTATTTTAACTCCCCGGACGGTCGTTTGTTCAAAAGATCCGGAGCCGCTCTGAAGTATGAAGCGGGCAGGAGGGCGAAGGCTACAGCCGACATCATAAACGCCCCTAATGCACATAACGTGGATCCTCCGACTGCACCACCGAATGTGAGTCCTACGAACAGCGGGGAAGAGGAAGTTGACGAAGCCGCAAAGGCGCCCACGGAGCAGGTTCCGGAAGCAGATCGCCCGGTATGGTATAGTGCGATGGTTGCTGAGGCGGCAAAATTGGCCGCGTTGCAGGTTGTTGCGGCGGGAGCGGCCGGAGCTGCAGCCATACGGCCCCAGGTTCTGGCAGCAGCCCAAGAATCGGTGGAGGGGGCGGAAGGTGCCTTGGATGATGAGGTGGAGGTGGCAGAGCAGGCGGAGGTGGTGGAGGAGGAGGCGAATGGTGCCTTGGATAATGAGGTGGTGGCAGAGCAGGCGGAGGTGGTGGAGGAGGCGAATGATGCCTTGGATGATGAGGTAATGGTAGAGCAGGCTGATGCGGGAGCTGCCGGAGCTGCAGCCATACCCGAGGTTCTGGCAGCAGCCCAAGAACCGGTGGAGGATGCGGAAGGTGCCTTGGATGATGAGGCAGAGCAGGCGGAGGTGGTGGAGGAGGCGGAGCTGGTGCCAGCTCCGGCTCTGCCACCACCTCTGGAGGTGGAGGCGGGCGGTGCCTTCAATGCCGAGGTGAACAACAATCAAAACGAAGCATTAGCCATGGCCGAGGTGGAAGGTGAGATGGAGCATTGCAATTTGTAATTGTTGTAAACACACGCCGTGGTTTCACCTGAAACATCTATGTTGTTTTCTACTGTTCTTTGTTATAACTCAGTCGAAGTCGAGCTCGCTGAAGGCGGTGTGGCAATGCGCGAAAACAATCTTCTTGTCCGCCAGGGGAACAGACAAGGTATTTTCGACTTTATGTACCCAGCCGATTGGGACCCGGAGGAAGATTTCGATCTCGGAATATTTGATGACCATAGCTTGGATATGGAGGAGGATGGTGGTGCCAGGGTTGATGGTTGAGTGCACTTGGTGGGTGTTTAGATAACGCATTGTATAGTTGTGTAGCAAAATTGTGTAATGCATATAAAGTTGCAGTTTCAGAGATTTGAATCCTGTTGCTTTCTCCATCTCTTCAATGCAATCATCGCAAACAGACTGATGACCTTGGACTCCTCATACTCGACAAGAGACAGGGCAAAGGGTTTGAACGATAGGTTGTTGACAAGCGAGAGGAGGTTTGGAGTATGGTTTAAGTTTAACAAACAAGGTAAACGCTCCACTCCGTCAAACAAACATATCCCTGTTCTCGTGCCTTCACCCACGTCCTCTTCGTCACCAAGTGGCCTCCTCGAGCACTTCACGCCCCCTCTTTGCCGACCCGAAGAATTCAACAAGGAGGTTGTTCTGATCCATGATGAATTCCTTTTCGTGCGACCCGTACATGGACTTGAAGACCGTCGCCGCATCTTCATCAAGAAGATAGTGCGAGAGAGGCTTCAAACCCCCCACCTCAGACTCGGTAGGAATGCCGCAAAAGGCGTACTTCGGTTTGTACTTTTGATTCTTGAACTCCTTTGCCGACACGGCAAACTCGTTGAGCGACTCGGTGATGTGCTTGCCAATGGTGGCAGCCGTCTCATCCTCGTCGTCACCGACAACTGTCACAAAGCTGTCCCATCCCCACATTGAGTCGGGACTACCAGGAAGCGTGGCATTGGCGTCGGGGTCGTTGAAGTCGCGACGAGGCATGATTGCGGACACCCTCCAAGCCTCAGTCAACTTCAGGGTGTTACCCATTTCTTCAAAGTGAGTTTTGAATGGCTTGGTGTAGGCTGCGGTCGAAGTCGAATTTCCTTTTGACACCCAGCTGACGAATGCACCGTCCGCTTTCGTGGGCGCGGTGTGGACTTTGTTCACCCACTTTGGAGCGCTGGTGATGGGGCCAACGACTATAGACCTCTTCACCTTGACCGG
>JAOUNV010000583.1 GCA_029880775.1 Nitrospinota bacterium
GGCGCCTTTCTTGATGGCCTCGATGGCGGTGGGGATGGAGCCGAAGGCGGTGATGATCACGACATCGGTCTGGGGCCATTCCTTCTTGATCTCCTCCAGAAGCTCAAGCCCGTTCATCTCCGGCATCATCAGGTCGGCCAACACCAGGTCGAACGGGTTTTCCTGCATCATCTCCAGGGCGGTTTTCGCCCTGTCCGTGGTCTGATACTCCCACTCGTTGCGCTCGATCAGGACGGAGAGAAGCTCTATGTTCTCCTTGTTGTCGTCCACCACCAATATTCGTTTATCGTTCATCTCTCCTATTGTGCCTTAATATCAGTAAGTTTGCCAGACGGAGATGTAACGGAATATTTGAGTAACAGACGGCAAGGCGCGCAAAGAGCGCCGGAAGGCAGGTCTACGCCGCCGGGGCTTTCTTCCTCCTGAGGCCAAGCAGCAGCACCCCGGCCCCGATGGCCAGGATAACGATACCCCTGGTCAGGCTGATGGTGGCGTTATGGTTCATGATGTAGAAGTTCTCGTCCAGATTGGATACCAAGCCTTTTATCTCGTCCCTCCGGCTGGAAGAAAGGGAGTTTTTGGTCCAGACAGTCCCGGAAACCTCGCCTTCCGTCAGAAGCTCGCCGCGGTTTTCCAACACATATTTTGTGAGGGAGGCTTTATCCATATCCTTGAGTTTTTGGGCCAGGTCCAAAAGCTTCTTGTCGTTCGACTCCAAAAGCAGGTTGACTGATTTGCCTTGCCTGTATTCCTTGGACTCGATCGGGATGTACAGCTCCTTTATTTTCCCTGTTTTGCCGCTGGAGACCGTGATCGCCTTAAGCAGGTCCAACTTGGCGTCGGTCAGCGCTATCCACTTGATATCCTTGCCCGACTTTACAAACTGCGCCACCGGCATCTTGGCCATTTCGGATTGGTTCATCCCGTTGTAGGTCTCGTTGCCTCCGCCGACCAAAAGAAACAGCCCGGCCAATATCAAGATAATCCTGAACATAATCTCCTCCCTGTAAACATTTCCGGCGCCCGGTTAGCGGAATTATAGACACAAACCTGAGAGTTGTGTCAACCTTTTGGCGGCAGGGCGGCAGTTGCGCCAAGCTTGATAGAGCTTGACTGTATGAAATCAACAAATGTTAATGCAGAATGCCTGCCTTTTCGCGCTCAGCAATCCCCTCCCCGCTCCCCGGCCATATATGACGACCTAACGAACGGTCCGGCGAAAACGTCATCGAAACCGATCTGAAGCCCGATCCTCTCCAGTTCCTGGAACCGCTCCGGCGGGATGTATTCCACCACGGGAAGGTGTTTTCTGGACGGGCTCAGATATTGACCGATGGTCACAACCTGGCATCCGGCCCACTTAAGGTCTTCCATCAGCTGGATAACTTCATCCTCTTCCTCGCCAAGGCCCAGCATGAATCCGCTTTTCACCCTGATGGCAGGGTAGGCGGCGCGGACATGGCGGATGACCTGCAGGCTGCGGGTGTACTCCCCCTCCGGCCGTACGGCCCCGTACAGCCTGCGCACGGTCTCCATGTTGTGATTGAACAGATCCGGCCCGGCGCCGGCCACAGTATCGACGGAGGCCAGGTTCCCCATGAAATCGGGGGTCAACACCTCCACCTTCGCCGAAGGCGCCTCCCTGCGCAGAGCCCATATAGTCCTGGCGAATATCCCCGCCCCGCCGTCCACAAGGTCGTCCCTGGTGACGGAGGTGACCACCACATGGGAAAGCCCCATGCGGGCCGCCGTCTGGGCCACCCTTTCCGGCTCGCCCAGGTCCACCCTTCCGGCAGGTTTGCCATGGGGTACGGCGCAGAATCCGCAGCTACGGGAGCATTCATCCCCCAGTATCATGAAGGTGGCGGTCCCCCTGGAGAAGCATTCCCCCAGGTTGGGGCATCGGGCGGAATGGCATACTGTGTTCAGCCTTCCAAGGCTTATGTTCTGGCGGACCTGGGAGGTGGCCAGAAAGTCTACAGGCGGCTTTTTCAGCCAACCGGGCTTGATCATCTAATTTACAACTCTAATAATATTGAACATAACCCCGATGGACA
>JAOUNV010000585.1 GCA_029880775.1 Nitrospinota bacterium
CGAGCTTTCGCCGGAGTTTCTGGCATGGCTGATAAGTTTCATCCTGATCGCCAGAATATGGCAGGAGCAGCATGTCATCTGGTCATACTCCAAAAACTGCGATAAACTGACTATCGCCCTGACATTAGGCTTGATGGCCACCGTATCGCTGATACCCTTCGGATCATCACTGGTAGGGAAATTCCCGGGGGCTCACGCGTCGGTGTATATATTTTCTGGCATCATGGTGGCCAACGGCATTATGTCCGCCACGCTATCATGGCAATTATCCCGCAGCGATCATCTGCACGGAGGCCACGGCAGAGTTCCGTTGAGTTCTCGTATGAATTATCATCTGATAGTTTTTCCTGTCACAGCCTTAGGCGCGATACTGCTGACTGAATATCACCATCCGCTGCTGGGAATGGCTGGATGGTTTTTCGAGCCGATAGCGGCGTTCGCTTTTTGGCAAATCTATGGGCATAAGGACATAATCAGCTGAGCTAAAAAACATCAGTCCAACCACCAATTATTTCCCTTTAACCAGTAGAGCCTTGGCCTTTGCGTGGGGAGGTTCCACACGCTGGCGCTGAACGGATGGAGAGCAGGCCGCCGAACAAGGCATACGAAACGGGGTTCCGCCGGCGCTCGCTCGGCAACGCCTACAGCATAGTCGTGTGGTCAAAGAATTTGAAAGTTCCCTTTTCTTCCTTTTTAGCGAAGTACATGGCGCGGTCCGCCTTGTTAATCAGGTCCTCCCCCGTCAGCCCGTCATCCGGATAAACGCTGATCCCCAGGCTGGCCTGAACGCGCACCGTGTCTGTCCCCACGGTCAGCTCGGTGGAGGTAAGCGAATCCAATATCTTTCCGGCGATATCGCCTGCGTCCTCATTGCCCCGTAGCTTGGGAACCAATATGGTGAACTCGTCCCCGCCAAACCTGGAGACCGAGTCGCTCTCCCGCAGCGCCCCACTGATTCTGTCACCGGTCATCTGCAGCACCATGTCGCCTGCATTGTGGCCCAGTACATCGTTTATCTGTTTAAAGTTGTCCAGGTCCATAAAAAGAACCGCCACCTGGGAGCCCTCCCGTTTGGCGTGGGCCAGCTCCACATCCATCCGCTCGAAAAACATCCTGCGGTTAGGCAGGTGGGTCAATGGATCGTGGAAGGCTAAGTGGTGGACCAGGTCATCGTTATCTTTTTTGTATGTGATGTCACTGAAGACGCCGGTGTAGTGGGTGGTCTCTCCATGGGCGCCTTTCATGGCTGTGATGGAGAGCCATTCGGCGTAGATCTCACCGCTTTTTCGCCGGTTCCATATCTCGCCTTGCCAGCCTCCGGCATCCACCAGCCTTTGCCACATGTCGTGATAGAAATCCTTGTCGTGGCGGCCGGACTGTAGGATGCTGGGTCGCTTCCCTATCGCCTCCTCGGGGGCGTAGCCTGTCACCCTGGTGAAAGCGGGGTTAACGAATTGGATCACCCCTTTGATATCGGAGATTATGATTCCTTCGTTGATGTTGTCGAATACGGTGTTGGACATTCGAATTTTCTCGTCCGACCTTTTCTGCTCGGTGATGTCCTCTATCACCCACACGGCCCCGGCGGCGGGCGCCTTATGATCCAGGGCCCTGCCGGTGAGGGTGGCCCAGAACTTGGAGCTGTTTTTCCTGAGGAACATACGCTCCGACATGAACACCCCATCCGGAAGCGACTCCACAGAGCCGGTGGATAGGCTGGCTTCGTCCTTGTCCTGGGAAAACAGGCTCTGGGCGTTCATCCCTTCCATCTCTTTCTTTTCGTAACCAAGCATCTGTTCCGCCTTGGAGCTTGCCCTGGTGATTTTTCCCTTCTTCACCAGGACCACTCCCCTCCGGGAAGCGTCGATGATGGCGCCCAGCTCCTGAAGCGCCGCATAGAGCATCTTCTCCACTTCGAAAGTGGAGGAGATATCCCTGAAGATGATGACCCAGCTTTTGTCTAGCGACCCGTATGCCACGCTCCTGCATAAAAGCTCGATTGTCCTGCCATCTTTTAACAACACCCGGTCCAGATGATCCTCGTTTCTGCACGCCA
>JAOUNV010000584.1 GCA_029880775.1 Nitrospinota bacterium
AGCTATATATAGATACTATCTAAACGACTAGTTCATCTGGTTTCTTGGACCCTTCCGGGAACTGTCACTAGTCAGAGATGCGGCTTTCGCGGAATGGAGACGGTCCATCTCCTCGTCCTGTTTCATCACTGAGTAGTGGACTCCTTTCTCGATCGGTTGACCATAAGCCACAGGGTCAAGATAGGTTCCCTTCTCCCCGGCCGGCTTCTCCATCACCACCTGGATCCGATGAGCCTTGGCAGTGGCGTCCTGACGAATACCGGTCACTTGCCAGGAGACCTCCATTCCCGGTTTGCCTCCAGCGATTCTAAATTTGCGGTCCTTCATTTTCTTAGAAATGTGCAGTTCAGGGCCAGGCGCCCCGATAGGAGTAAGCGTATAGCGGAAGTCGGAGTTCAACGCCTCGAAATACTCTGGCATCTGGACCATCGCTTCACCACTCTCATCCAGAACTATATTGCCGTTGTATATGTTCATCATGTCGGGCGATTCCACGAAACTATGCTGCAAATACTTGTTGGTCGGGTCCTGCGGATGGTCGATCTTGAACGCTCCCCCTCCCTTGGTAAGGATCCCCGTCACCGTTACGTTTCCTGAGAAATAGGCTGCGCCGCCGGTGGTGGGGGATGCTGGTCCCATGCCATAGATGGCCCACCCGGCAGGGCTGACCACGCGCCCTGTCAGCCCCCTGGTGGCGCCGGTGGCATGCCCCGCAAAGCCGGAAAGCCCACGACCGACTAAACCGTCCGCTCTACCCCAGATGCCTACAGTATTGCCGCCAGCCGAACCTGCGCTGGTGGCGTATCCTTTCACGCCGATGCCCCTATCGCTGGCTGTCACACCCAACACGGCCACGTTTGCCCCGGTGGTGGCGGTGGCGTTTGCGTAAACCGCTGTGCCTGTTGTGCTGGCAACCTCACCCACAACGCCATAGGTGGCCCCGGTGGTGGCGTCGGCAAGGCCGTACACCGCAGTTCCAGTATCGCTGTCCGCAGCAGACCATACGCCATAAGTGGCGCCAGTGGTGGCGGCGGACCAAGCGCTTATTGCACGCCCGGAAGTACTGTCCATTCGGCTGAATACTCCCATGGAAGGTCCGGTGGTGGCGGTGGCATAAGCAAAAAGAGATTTTCCGTTTGGGCTGTCAGTTACCGCGCCAACACCTATTGTCTGGCCGGTGGTAGCTGTAGCATGACCACTTACACCAATACCATTAATGCTGCTAGTCGTTCCTTCAACACCCATCGCCAGGCCTGTTGTTGCCGTGGCTATTCCATGCACACCTGTTCCCGCGTCACTGTTAGCCTGCCCTTTTACGCCGACTGTCACCGAGCCTGTTGTGGCTTCGTTGGCAATACCGTAAACACCGGTTCCCGTGGTGCTCCAGCTTTCCCCGGTAACTCCAATGTTGGCGCCTGTTGTGGATGTGGCGCGGCCATATACGCCCCGTCCATCCGGGCTGGCGCTGGCGCCTTCCGTGCCGACCGTGGAACCAGTGGTGGAAGAGGCATAGCCATACACACCAGTGCCGGATGTGTTGGCGCTTGTGCCATAGACACCAGTCCCTGTGGAGTTGTTTCCAGTGACGGCGGGTGTGGTCCCGAAGGCGCCTGTGGCGTTTAGCTGGGCGTGGGCTAGTGGCGCGCCAGCCAGAATGAGAGCCGCCAAAAGCAGAACAAGCGGCGACCTGAGATAAGAAAGTGGACACATGTTGTTTTCTCCTTTTCAAAAATGATTGTAATTTCTACTACAGTCATGACGCATAAATATGAATGCGTCATGAAAAATCAATAACACAAATGACCTTTACATCATCCCGGATGGAGGTTCCCCGCTAGACAGTCTGCCACGGTATGGATATTTGTCAATAGTAAATTATATACTCTAACATATCGTTACAGGCCTCCATGCTAATGGTGGAGGCTATAAGGTGGGGTAAAAAAAACGCGGTGATGTAATGACTACACCACCGCGCCGGAGAAAAGGCAGCTATTATAGATACTATCTAAACGACTAGTTCATCTGGTTTCTTGGACCCTTCCGGGAACTGTCACTA
>JAOUNV010000109.1 GCA_029880775.1 Nitrospinota bacterium
TACACCCGGATTACAAACGGAATCCCCGTAACCCCCATGCCGCCCCACTATGACCCCAAAAAGGAGGCGGATCTGTCCCAGCAGCGGATGGACGTGGTGGACTACATCATGAGCTTGGCGGAACAGGCGGAGAAGAAGCGTCAACGCAAACGGATGTTGATTGCGGCTCTGGCGGCGGCGGCGGTATTTTTTGCGATCTGGCTATGGATGGGTGGCCGTGGCGAGGATGAGAGTCAGGAAACGTAAGTTGAGTTAGCCTCCCCCGGCTCCCCCACTTGCCGTGTGGCGTAACGCGCATGGAGCAGGACCATCGGGATCAGAGCCACGCCCAGCGCCGCCGGGCTGATGAGGAGCGATTTGACCCCCAACGCCACAAACCCTCCGAACCCTACTACCCAGCCAAGAATAAATCCGTTGTTTTCCATAAGGAACAGCTGGGCGGAGGTGGGGAAGTATGGCTGGTTGATCCGAAAAAAGTGACCCGCCTGGGCGCCCGATATCATGATGAGAATCCAATAAGCTGGCAATAACGAAAAATCATAAGGAAAGCTGTAGAGAAGAGCCATTGCCCCGTAATATGCCAGCAGCCCGGCGACGTGCCATGCCACTAGTGGCGCCACAAGTGGTTTAGCCACTAGTGGCTTAGCGACCCTGATGTTCGCTCCTTGCCCATCAGGAAGAAAAAGCCCAGCCATCGCCCCGCTGATCCATGCCAGGGTGGCTGTGACAAAGCTTGTGTAAGCGGCAGTCAGCAATATCTCCAGCCCGAAGAAATACGCCGTCTGGATTACGCCGAAATAAACACCAAATACGAGCGCATAGATTATCCTCATCATGGCGCCTCTCCTGTTATATGGCGCCTTACAACCAATCGCAGGCTCCGCCTCACCGGATAGCTCAAGTTGTCCAGCGATATGGGCGGCGTATCCCCCACTATCAGCTTTGCCTCAGCTCTGTCGTATGTGGCTATGTTCTTATGGCCCAACTCCAAGCTGGCCCGTTCGATATCCTCTCTACCGAATGGGAGTGATCGCGCCGCCAGGACAAAGCTCCTGCCTGGGATGTCCGGCGCCACCAGGAACACTTCTTCGAACACCGCCAGCGCGGCGGCGGCCACAGTTTTAGGAGTGCTGGCCTTTTCGCTAAAGGAGCCGCTCAGAGAAACGGAGAGCGCGCCTTTGGGAGTCAGTCTGCTTTTGGCCAGGGTGTAAAACTCCACGGAATGGAGCAAGCCTAGCTGCACGGAAAGAGGCGCCGGCACGTCCACGACAATCAGGTCGTATTTTTTGTCGGTGGACCCAAGGTAGTTTTTCGCGTCTTGAATGGTCAGGCTCCAGTTGGATATCGTATCCAGCCGGTTGATCTCCGCCAGGAACCTGCGGCTTCCTTCCACCACGGCGCCATCGATCTCCACCACGTCCACATGGCCTGAGTGAGGCGCCACGTTGCGAAGCGACTGTAGCGATCCTGCGCCGATGACGAGCGCGTTTTCCGGTCGGATAATTGTCGCAGGCAGGCGGGAGAGAAAAGTGTTGAAATGCTCCAGGGATGTGGAGCCGAAATTCATATTCCCGTCCAGGAAGATGTAAGTCTTCCCTGTCATGCCGGAGCGGATGAAATCCACCTTCTGGTACGGGCTGTTTACGCTGAGCAGCGGCTCCGCCTGTTGAAAATGAAGCCCCTTCACATAATGAACCGCCAGGCTGCCCCGCTCCAAGGTCTGGAACGCCACCAAGTAAACCACCAGCCCCATGGCCAATGCAGCCGCCATCACCTTCCGCGGCCATAACATAAATACCAGCCCAGCCAACGACACCTGATACAACAACGGCTGAGCCATGGGATAGGTTCCCAGAGTCATGGCGCCCACCGCTCCGGTCATAGCTCCGGCCAGCTCCGCCCCATACAGCCTGGCCAGGCTATTACCACCACCGTCTTTATCGATGAACCATGGAAGGAGCAGGCTATAGAAGGAAGATAGAAGGAACATGGCGAAAAAGATGATGAAGGCAAAGGACCAGCCAGGAGATTTCTCGTGCAGCATGGCGGAGAAGTATCTAAGCGAAAAGGGAAGCGTGATATGCAGCATCCAGAAAACCACGGCCAGCAACCTGAGCCCTGCCAGGGAAAAGCGCCCCGAAAGAGCGTACCCCACCGAGTACCCGGTGAAATAGGATATGGTGACCAGCAGGATGACGATCTCCGTCCCCCGCAGAATGGCGGATATCTCCCGGACCATAAAGAACTGGAGCAGCATCAGGCATATCCCGGCCAGGAACAGGATGGCAAGCTGGTGGTTTATAGGCTTCATGGGGCTTCAGATATATCAGAAAACGCGCCGGGAGCATGAGCTATAATTGCCTTTCCTGCAGGTGGCGCCATGGTATGGATAATGCGTATTAACTTCCTAAAGATGAACCAGTATCAAGTTTAAATCGAACGGAGGGGAAATGAAAACAGAATTTCATAAAGCTTGCTCTACGGTGGTTTTGATAAACAGGCTTCAGCTAATATGCAGGAGCTCATTTTCATTTTACGGGTTGCCTGCTCCAGTAGTGGGGGTACAGGCCAGATGAAGTTTTTGATGAATAATCTTCAAAAGGTTGCTACAATGGACGGATGAATATGAAACAGCAGTTCAGGTCTTTCTTCCTTCGCGTCATCCTTGCGCCCTAGGCGCAATTTATTCTTTTCTCCCAAAAACCCCAAATTCGACAACGCTACACGCCTGTTTTGGCGTTAGAATAACAATGTTGCCCCTTTACCGGTGGCCGTATTTAGGACGAGAAGATCATGGCTAAGAGCAAAGATCAAGTAATCATATTCGACACAACCCTGCGCGATGGAGAACAGAGCCCAGGCTTTTCCATGACCATGGATGAAAAGCTGACCCTGGCCCACCAGCTGGCGAAGATGAACGTGGACGTGATAGAGGCGGGATTTCCCCAGGCTTCCGTGGGTGATTTCGAAGCGGTTCATAAAATCGCCAAAACCGTGAAGGGGCCGGTGATCGCCGGACTGGCCCGCGCCATGGCCGGGGATATAGATCGCTGCGCCGAGGCCGTGAAGCCCGCCGGCAAGAAGAGGATACACACATTTGTGGGCACCAGCCCCACCCATGTGAAGTACCAACTGAAGAAAACTCACGACCAGGTGCTGAAGATGGCCGCCGACGCGGTCCGCCGCGCCAGAGGCCATGTGAAGGATGTGGAGTTCTCCGCCATGGACGCCTCCCGGACGGAGCCGCAATTTCTGTATGACGTGTTGCAGGCAGCCATAGAGGAAGGCGCCACCACTGTGAACATACCAGACACCGTGGGATACGCCATCCCGGCGGAGTTCGGCGAGTTGATCGCCGCCATTCGCCAGAATGTTCCTAACATAGACAAAGCGATTGTATCCGTCCATTGCCATGACGACCTGGGCCAGGCCGTGGCCAACTCTATAGAAGCGGTGCGCAACGGCGCCCGTCAGGTGGAGTGCGCGATAAATGGCATCGGTGAGAGAGCCGGCAACGCCTCACTGGAGGAGGTGGTGATGGCCATCAAGACCCGGCGCGACTATATGAAGGTGACCACTCAGGTGAACACCAAGGAAATATACAAGACCAGCCACCTGCTGATCTCCATCACCGGTGTGCCGGTGCAGCCGAACAAGGCCATCGTGGGGGAGAACGCTTTCGCCCACGAGTCCGGCATCCACCAGGATGGTGTGCTCAAGGAGCGAACCACCTTTGAGATCATGACACCCTCATCTATCGGACTGAAGAAAAACAAGCTGGTGCTGGGCAAGCATTCCGGGCGCCACGCCTTTTCCAAACGGCTGGAGGAGCTGGCGTACAAGTTGAAGCCTGAGGCCATAAACAAAGCGTTCGAGAAGTTCAAGGCGCTGGCGGATAAAAAGAAGGATATCTTCGACGAGGACCTAGAAGCGATAGTGGGGGAGGAAATCTCCACCGCATCGGCGCCCCGGGTGTTCGAGCTGATCCATGTGCAGACCACCTCCGGCACCGGAACCATACCCACCGCCACGGTGACCTTGCGCAAGGAGAAACAGACTATCACCGACTCCTCCACGGGGGATGGCCCCGTAGACGCCGTATTCCGGGCGATAGAACGGATAACAGGAATATCGGGAAGGCTGGAAGAGTACAACATACGTTCCGTCTCCCAGGGAAAGGACGCCCAGGGGGAAGTGACCCTGCGGGTTCTGGTCGGCAAGGAATTGTTCGCCGGGAAAGGCTCCTCCACCGATGTGATAGAGGCTTCCGCCAAGGCCTGGCTGGCGGCGATGAACAAGAAAGCCGGGAAGTGATATAATGCGAGCCGTGGGAACGCGAACAACAGGTGGGGATATTTAATGAGTTGGTTTTCAAAAGTAAAGAAACCTCTTGAGGCCATAACCTCCAGGGACAAGATCCCGGAGGGGATATGGAAAAAGTGCGATGAGTGCAAGGCGATCCTCTATGGTCAGGAGCTGGAGAGCAACTTCCAGGTGTGCCCCAAGTGCGGCCATCACCATCGCCTTTCGGGTCCGGAGAGAATCCGGCTGCTGATTGACGAGGGCACCTTCCGGGAGGAGGACGCCAACCTGTCGCCAAATGACCCGTTGAGATTCCGCGATATCAAGAAGTATCGCGACAGGATCACCGAATCTCGCAGACGAACAGGACTCAACGAATCGGCCATCTGCGGCTCCGGTCTACTGTGCAACAGGCCGGTGGAGATTGCGGTTCTCGATTTCGATTTTATTGGCGGCACCCTCGGTTCTGTGGCAGGAGAGAAGATCACAAGGACAATCGAGCGCTCCATAAAGCAGCGACATCCTGCGATCATCGTCTCCTCCTCCGGCGGCGCCCGGATGCAGGAGGGAATATTCTCCTTGATGCAGATGGCGAAGACATCCTCCGCCCTGGGAGAACTGGACGAAGAAAAAATACCTTTCATCTCGCTGCTGGCCCATCCGGTCACCGGCGGGGTGACAGCCAGCTTCGCCATGCTGGGAGATGTCATCATCGCCGAGCCGAAGGCGCTGGTCGGCTTCGCCGGTCCCAGGGTTATAGAGGAGACGATCCACGAGCAGCTTCCCGAGGGGTTCCAAAGGTCTGAGTTCATGATGAACCACGGTTTCGTGGATATGGTGACTCCCAGGCTGGAGCTAAAGAGCGCCATCGCCGGATTGCTGAACCATATGTGTGGGGAAATCGCTTGCCTGTTGCCCGTGGAAAGGGATGAGAAATCCGAAGAGAGCGTCGATTCCGACGCATAGCCCTACCCCACTGCGATGACTCCCCAAGAAGCCAGGCGATACCTGGAGTCCCTCTCGTTCCAGGGGATGAAGCTGGGCCTGGACAACACCCGCCAGCTGCTTGTCCGGCTGGGCGACCCCCAAAAGTCTTACTCTGTAATTCACGTGGGTGGGACCAACGGAAAGGGCTCCACCTGCGCCATTCTCTCATCTATCCTCACCGCCGCCGGTATCGCCAACGGGCTGTACACTTCGCCGCATCAGGTGACTTTCCACGAACGGATAAGAGTGGGCGCAGAGATGATCGAAGAAAGCGAAGCCGCCGACGCTATCTCCACCGTGAAGGACGCTCTGGAAAACGGACCGGGTCTTTCAGTCACCTACTTTGAGTTTCTCACCGCTGTGGCGTTCCTTCATTTCGCCAGGGCTGGGGTCCAGGCGGCGGTGGTGGAGGTGGGAATGGGAGGCAGGTTCGACTCCACCAATGTGGTGGATCCGGCGGTATGCGCCATTACATCGGTGGCTATGGATCACATGTTCCACCTGGGCGACACCCTGGAGAAGATATCCATGGAAAAGTGCGGAATCATCAAGCCAGGCCGACCTGTGATCCTGGGAGCGATGGAAGGCCCAGCGCTCAAGGTGGCTATGGATACGGCGACAGAACGGGGCTCCAAGGCATTGCTGACGGAAAGGGATTTTTCCACACGCAGGCTGGAGATGGACAGAGGAGGAGAAGCGTTCAGCTATAGGGCTGGCAATGAGAACCTGGAGAACCTGTTTGTGGGCTTGCTCGGGCGAAAACAGGTGGAAAACGCCGGGATCTCCGTCACCGCTGCGCTGGCCCTGCGTGAGAGAGGATTTGACATTCCAGACGCGGCAATCCGCCTGGGGTTGGAGACAGTCAAGGAATCCGGCAGGTTCGAAAACGTCCGGAAAAAACCAGCGTTGATAATGGACGGCGCCCACAACCCCGCGGCCGCCATGGCGCTATGCGAAACCATAATCGAGCGGCATGGCCCGGGACGGGCGGATATCATTTTCGGCGCTATGCGGGACAAGGATTACACCGCCATGCTAAAGGCCCTGGCGCCTGCGGCTCGGTCCTTCACCTGCTTTTCGCCCAACGTACCCAGGGCGGAGGATCCAAAAAAGCTGGCGCTGGCCCAAAAGGACGCTGGCATTCCCACACGGGTGGCCGGAGGCTTGGCCGATGTGCTGTCCATGATCGAAAAGGCCGGGGGAGATTCGTTGACCATCATAACCGGATCGTTCTACACCATCGGGGAGGTACGGGCGGCGATGCTGGGAGCGATGGTGGAGCCTGATTGAGGGCTGGATAACGTCGCATTTCCGTTACCAACGGTCATCAAGATTCTATGGGCACTGTTGTGTTGTATTGACCGGCGCCAGGTATCTGGCGTTACGTTCTTTTAAATCATATTCCACCACATACTGCCGCATGCCGATGTAGACCTTGCTCTCGTCACCGGAAATTTCTATGGAGTTT
>JAOUNV010000586.1 GCA_029880775.1 Nitrospinota bacterium
TCCAGATCCCCGCCTTTCAGCTTTTCATGGCAGCTGGCGCAGGCTTCCACAGAGGCCTTGTCCGGTGTGTAAAAAACCAGGTATAGGGCTCCGGCGCGCTCCTCTGTGCCGCTGTATATCCCCTCAGGATTTTTTTTCAAATAATCGCCAGCTTGCCTGTCCATGGTGACTTTGTACCCTTTGTCAGGATTCACAGGATTGTCGGAGAGTATATCCAGCTTCATGCTCCTGCCCGCCAGGTCGTTGCCCTTCACAAATCGCTCGTTCACCAGGCGAGTAAACGTGGCGGGGAAGGGGAAAGCCAGATGCGCCTCGCTTTCCGGATCCATGGACAGGTCTATCCCTTTCTTTCCGGCTGGGCCGGCCACCATTGATGTATACACCGCCCTCATCTGGTTGATGTAGTCATCCAGCAGTTGGACAGAATTGCGCATGGAGGTGAACTCCCCCTTTTGAGAAAAGACCAGGGCCGACTTGGCCATGGCCTGGCTCAGCATCCGCTGCCTCGCTATGGCATTTACGATATCCGCGTTATCCGCCGTCTTGTAGGCGGCGCGGATGATCATAAAGCTCGTAGCGAACACTACCACTATCAAAATAGCGGAGATTCCCAGTACTTTGTTTCTTAAATTCATTTCTTTCCCCGGACATTTCACAATAAATCTTGTGTATAGATTCCCAGGTTCTCGCCACCCCGGGCTTCATACACACACGAAGACACAAGGTTATCCCCATGACAAAACAGTCACGACGAAAAACCCTTTTATCTTCTTTTTACTTTATTGGCCCTCGCGCCTTCTGAGGTACGGAATGCAGTTCCCTCCGACGCGAGACTTCTGATTTGTCCGACTATGTTACTTTATTTTACGTTGAATGTAACTAATAATGTTATAAAGCCAAGGCCGACGGGGCGGCGCGGGGTGTGGCTGGGTCCACCCCGCCGGCTGATTGGCTAAAATCTATCTCGCCATTTCAGGCGACCTTAAACTTTGCGACCATCGTTTCCAGCTCGCCCGCCACCTTGGCCAGATCGTGCGACGACGTGCTGACCTGCTGCGCGCTGGCGCTGGTATCATTGGCGCTCTTGGAGACCCCCTGTATGTTGGAGGCCACATCGTTGGCGCCGCGGGCCGCCTCTCCCGTGTTCCGGGAGACATCGTTGGCGCCCTTGGCCACTTCCGCAATGGACGAGGCGATGTTATTCGCCCCGCTGGCGGCCTGGGCCACGTTGTTTGCGATCTCCGAGGCGGCTCGGGTCTGCTGCTCCACCGAGTGCGTGATCACTTCCACCGACTGGTTGATGGTACCTATGATCTCCGCCACATCCGCTATCACCTTCACGGCCTGACCGGTATTATCCTGCACGCCCCCGATCCGCGAGGCGATATCCTCTGCGGCGTTGGCGCTCTGGTTGGCCAATTCCTTGATCTCGTTTGCCACCACGGCAAAACCTTTCCCCGCTTCCCCGGCGCTGGCCGCCTCTATGGTGGCGTTGAGCGCCAGCAGGTTCGTCTGCTCGGCGATCCTCTTGATCACTTCCGTAACCTCGCCGATGGCCTTGGCCGCCGTGCCCAGAGTGTTCATGGTGGTCGAGGCGTTGGCGCTCATGTCCGAGGCCTGCCCAGCCACCTTCGACGCCTCCCTGGCGTTCTTGGCGATCTCGTTGATTGAAGCAGTCATCTCTTCCACGGCGCTGGAGACTGCGTTCATGTTCTGGCTCATCTGCTCGGCGCCACTGCTCACAGTGCCCACGTTCATGCTCATCTCCTCCACGGCCGAAGCCATGTTGTTGATGTTGGCCGACATCTGCTCCGTGGCCCCCGCCACGGCCCCAGCCTGGCTGGTGGTTTCCTCGCTGCCGCTGGCCAGCTGGCTGGAGACTGCGGAAAGCTCCTCGGAGGCCGACGCCAGAGTCCCGGAGTTGCTGGATATGGTCACGAACATCTCCTTGAGTTGATGCACCATCTCGTTTATGGAACTGGAGAGCCGCCCGATCTCGTCGTTGGATGAGACAGTGATCGACTGGGTGAAATCGCCTTTGGCGATCTCCTC
>JAOUNV010000587.1 GCA_029880775.1 Nitrospinota bacterium
CCATCCAGCCGACAGAAATGATCACCATCGCCCCCGGCGAATTCACCATGGGAAGCACCGAAAAAGATATCACCTGGGCGGCGCAAACATTTTTCTCCGAGTCCCTCGACTACTACCGTGACGAAACTCCCGCCCATAGCATGAATTTACCGGCTTACAAAATCGACCTCACCGAAGTCACCATGGGCCAGTACCGGTTGTATATGAAGCAGACCGGCGTGCCGGCTCCAAAATTCATGGACCACGAGCGGTTCAACCAAGACCATCAGCCGGTGGTGGGCGTGACCTGGCAGGAAGCGATGGACTATTGCGCGACCCTCGGGAAGCGGCTCCCCACTGAGGCGGAATGGGAAAAGGCCGCCCGCGGGACCGATGCTCGTTATTATCCGTGGGGCAACGACCCGGATGCCACTCAGGCCAATGTCCGCGGCAATAAGGACAGCTTCCGGTATTCCGCGCCGGTCGGGGTGAAAACCTTCGGCACCAGCCCCTACGGCATCCACGATATGGCCGGCAATGCCTGGGAATGGACGTCGAACTGGTATCAACCGCATCCGGGAAATATTCACCCAAATGATTTTTACGGCGAGCAGTTCAAGGTCATCAAAGGCGGTTCGTGGTTTTCCAATATGGATCTCGCCCGCATCCCCGTACGCGGCAAAAGCCTGCCGGATAAACGCTACAATTATCTCGGCTTTCGTTGCGCTAAATAATGGGTAGTGTTACGGCGCAATTTCATATACCATTCGGGTTTTTGCAGGGAAGGCGACTTGATGAAATCTTTTTATAAAATTTTAGGACTGATTATACTTTCGGGAGGAATGCTCCTGCTCGCCTCCTGCCGGTCCGGAAGCGACAGCGTCACCGGCGCCAGCGCCAAGGCCAAAGACCTGCCCAAACTTATCGCCAAAGGCACCAGTGAAGACGGTCTCAGCGTCAGCCTGCAAAATAAAAATATCGGCGTCAAAGGCATCCGGCTTTTGGCCAGTACCGAAGCGGTTAAAAATGTCCGTTCCCTGGCGTTGAAGACCAACAAGCTTGGGGATGACGGGGTAAAAATCCTGGCGGAATCGCCCACTTTTCAAAACGTCGAAAAACTTTTCCTGTGGGACAACCAGATCACCGCCGACGGCATTCAAAGCCTGATCGCCTCGGCCCACATCACCCGCCTCACCGAACTCAACCTGATGAAAAATCAATTGGGAGACGAAGGGGTCCGGCTTCTGGTGCAATCCGAAAAAATGGGACAGGTGACGCTATTGGATCTGGGGGCGAATGAGATCGGGGATGAAGGCGCTCTCGCCATCGCCCAATCGCCGCACCTGGGAAACCTCAAACGGCTGGACCTGTTCCGCAACCACATCGGGCCGAAAGGCATCGAGGCGCTCATCACATCCAAAAATCTGCCGAGCCTGGAATATCTGGACCTCACCGCCAACGCCGTGGCCATGGATCAGATTCCGGCGCTGGAAAAGCTGGCCGACCTGCCTAATTTAAAGATTTTGATTATTCAATAGGTGGGAAAATTAGCTCCGGCGCTTCGCCGGTCCCCGCGATCAGAAGCGGATGTGAATCCCTACCGTGACCACCGGGAAAAACTTCAAGTCTTTCAAATCTTCTTCTATCTGTGCGGCCTCGACAGCCAGATCCGCCGCGGTCACCGTACCGGTACGGTCCGTCAGGATAACATCCGGACTGCCCTGGTAATACGCGCCGACATCTAGGGAAAACCCCACAGCGATGGGAAGGTCGAGGGTGTTATCATCCGCCGCGTTTCCAAATCCGATTCCGATATAAGGCGCGAACTCTTCGGACCACGAGACATTGGCATCCAGAACCGCGCCACCCACCCCGACAACCGTATTACCGACCACTGTTCCGGCGGCCACCGTGGCGGACAAATCTACTTCGTTCTGGTTGTAATACACCCCGCCGGTAATACGGAAATTACCGTGAAACGGATGCACATCGAGCAGGATGGGAACTGACTGCAACAGGACGTCCCCCTTGTAGCTGATGTCTCCCTGGGTCGTGGAAGGACGCAGAGTCAG
>JAOUNV010000110.1 GCA_029880775.1 Nitrospinota bacterium
CTCCAAACTTAACAGCCACCTCCGCCGTGGTCCGATGCTCCACGTCAAACTCCAAGGAGATATCGCCCCATAGCCCCGCCCCTCCCAGCGAACTGGTGGTGACATCTTGTTTAGCGATGGCCGCTTCTTCATCCCCTTCCAGCCACACCTCCACAGAGCCGACAGCGGCCTCGCCATTCTTCTCGGCCATCAGCCTGGCGACGGCCCGCCATCGCCCCGGCTCGACCATGGTTCCCGGCCCGAACATCATCACATCCTTTGGGTTTATCCCCGGCGTGGAGCGCATCGCCTGCCCGCCGGAGGCCTGGGGGCTTTCCACCAGTCTGCCGGAATAATAGCGAAGCTCTTCCGCCTCGAACAGGCCCTCCCCTCCATCCTCTCCGGTGGAGGTCACATACACATAGTCGAACCATATTGTGGCGGAGCCTAAAAGATACACCCGGTACTCCACCTGCCAGAACTTGCCTGGCGGCAGGTCATATTCCAGTTCAAACTCTTGGTAGATTCCAGCCTGGGCGAATTCATCGGCGGTGATCTCTCTTTTGGCCAGCAGAACTCTCCCCTGGTCGGCGGCCACGTCCACCATCACCAGAGGCCCCTCCAAGGCGCCGTCCGATTCTACTTTAAGCCTGATCCGCGCTTTATACTTGCCAGCCGGGAATGTGGCGTAGGGCCCGGCGTTGACTATGCCGTCTTCCGGCATATCTGGCCCCGGTGTGGCCTTGAGCGCCCATCCGCGGCTGGAGTCCTTATCCTCGGCGCGGCGTCCGCCGATCCAGTTGAGCCACTCCGCCTGGAACAGCGACCCCAGCCTGGGGGGAGTGGGTGGAGAATATGGAGCCGAGCCTTCCTTCATGCGAAAAACCCACAACGGATCCTTCTTATAGGCAAGCTCCAGGTATGGCGATTCCAACAGCCGGGCGATGGCTATGTATGGGGAAAAGGCGCCCACCTTTGGCGGGTATGCGTCGGCGTGGAAGACCACATATCCCACCCCCAGCTTTCTGGCGGTGTCCACCTGGGTTTGCGCCATGTCACCACCGTTCATGGGGGAGAGGGGCCAGAACACATGGTCCACGTAATCCTTTTTCACAAGTGGGGAGTAGCCGTTGATCATCGGTGTCCCGCTCTCCACGGCGTAGAACTGGTATATCGATTCCCACGACGATTCCCCCGGCCATATGGGCAGGTTGAGCACAGGTCGCCCCTCCCCGGTCTTGGCGATGAATTTGTACGCCTCGCTCCCGTGGTCCAGGAGGCAGATGCCCACCGGCTTGCCGGGATGGAAATTAAACATCAGGGCCAGCAGGAGGAGGCCAGCCACCGCCTTGGGCCACAGGGCCGACCGCTGGAACAGCCATTTCATGGAAAGCGCGGTCAGAGCGCCGACGCACGCCATGACGACGATCATTATTTTCGTGGGGGAGCGGGAGAGGTTGAAGTATGGAAAGTATTTATAGAACAGCTTATAGAGAGGGAAGTGTTCGTCCAGCGCCGTGCCGAAGGCCAGCAGGTAGCTCCCGACGAATATCACCAGAAAGAACACGATATCCCATCGCTGGGATTTCTCCCGGACCAGCCTGCCCGCCAGAAGGATCATCGCCATCAGAGCGAAGACCACAGCCAGCCCCAGGTATACCTCGTACCCCCTGGCCACATTCCACGCCGCCCATATGGGAGGCGAAAAATTCTCCACCTCTCCCCAATCCCTGCCGTGCCCCATGGTGGATTGCTCCACCATGGTTTTTTTGAAATAAAGCATCCACCCGATGGCGCCCAGGAAGCCCGCTCCCATGGGGATAAAGACCCTTGCAAGCGGTTTTAACCGGGCGACAAGAGACACCCCCGGAGCCGCTCCTCCCCCGCTTGCCAGGTCCACGCGCAACGCCGGGACCAGCCGCCAGGGGATATAAGCCATCATGAACATGAAAAGGAAGTATGCGAAGAAATTGTATTGCAGAGACAACACCAGCGCCGTCACACCACACAGCGCTCCATCCACGGCGCTTCTGCGTCGGACGGCCCGGTCCAGAAAATATAGCGCCAGGGGAAAAAGAAACAGGATATGCCCGGAGGGGTGCCCTCCCAGTATCTCCACCATCCTGATGGGAAAGAAATCGAACACCACACCGGCGAAGAAGGCCGCCGCCGCGCTACCGGTCAGTTCCTTGGCCCACAGGTACATGCACAGCCCGCCCAGGGCGATGCCCAGTAGCATAAAAGTGTTGTAGGCGAATGTCATGGAGATGAATGAGAATGGAAGATACATAACAGCGGAGAGGGGCAGGCTGTATAGAAAAAGCCATCCGGGCCGGTATTCGGTGGCGAACTCGTATGGATTGGTGAACCACTCTATCCTGCCCATGGCGGCGTATTTCAAAAGCCCCAGGTGGTAGTAGTACTGCAAATGGTCGCCCATGTACATCGGCGCGGTGTAGTATGCCGGATCGGCGTCATAGCCATAGGTCAATCCTGACAGGTAATATCTGGCCAGGGGCCAGGTGAAGACGAGACCCAACGCCATGAAAGCGGCGAATACTCCGGCGGCTTCCAGCGGGCCTGTTCGCCTCGGGTCTGGCATGTTATTGTCGATTATGGTAAATTGCTCCACTCCGGCGCTCCAAATTTGGCATAATGTCGGTCAGCAAGATTAAAATTGGTTATTATATAGGTTCCCGCGTCAATTACGGCGTTGCGGGCCATGGGCGGCCGAAAAAGATTTGGCAGTCGATTTTAGTCCTCTGCGGGAAGAAGAACAATCCATAAAGTTTTGTGAATGAAAATATGAGACAGAATTCCCAGATTCGCGTTGGCGTTTATTGCGTCGCGCTGCTGTTCGTGGTTCTTTCAGGTTGCGGTCCCAAAAAGGACGGTGGCAGCATAGATTCCACTCCCGGTGTGTACCCTTCCAACGGCCATGTGATACATAGCGATTGGGCGTTTAGGATTGCTCTTGAAGCTTCGGCCAGGAAACATCCAGGCTCCACATACAGCTTCACCCTTTACGGCGACAAGGACAAAAAGGAGACTCTCGCCTCCGTCGGCGGCGTGCGCGAGCAGGGGGATGGCTCCGTTTTCTGGGTTCCCGGAAAGGAATTCATCATTGAGCCTAACAGGCAATATTGGTGGGAATGGGCGGACAGCGCCGGCGGGAAAAGCGGCTTACTATATTTCTTCGCCGCGTCGTACCAGGGGGGAAAGCCGATCAGCCCCCGCAATGGGGGGGTGATGGACCGGAACATGCGCAACAACCCAACCCTTGGGGTAAGTCACATTTACTCCGGCCCGGGGCTGTGGCCCACCTATGATTTTCAGCTCTTCGCCGACTCTGGCGCCACGAATCTGCTGGCGGAAGGCAAAGGCGTGGAACAGACCGCTAACGCGAACCACACCCGCTGGCCGGCAGGGGTGAGCCTCAACGAAGGGGCCGTATACTATTGGAGAGTAAGGGTGAACGCCCCGGGTGTAAGCTCGGATTGGAGCCGCCTTAGCTCTTTTACAGTGGTGAATGTCTGCACAATCAACGGCCCTCCCAACGCCACTTTCGCCATAGACTGGACACCAAAAAAATGCGCCAACTACCTGACACCGCGCCTGCGAGACATGAAACAGGCCCTTGGGCCACCCAACGGGGTATCGCCGAATTACAGCAATTTTTTATCCCTTGATTATGGTGGAGAATTGATCGTTGAGATGGGCGCCACGATGGTCGATCATCCCGGTGGAGATTTCCGTGTATACGAGTTTATCTCCACGGAGATCCTGGAGGCGTATATCGGCCCCACGGAAGCTGGGCCATGGATATCCCTGGGAGTGGGGTGGTGCGGTTTATATTGCGAGTTCGACCTGGGGCTTGTGGGCGCCGCTTACGCCAGATATGTACGGATAGTCGACAGGGGCACTGAGGCGCTTTATTGCCACGAGACTTCCGGCTCCGATATCGACGCTGTAACCTGGTCCAAGCCATTCGCGTCGCCTAGCGCCTGTTACTATCCATGGTGGTGAGCGCGCCGGACGTTTACCCGCCCGAGGTGGACAGAAAAGAGGAAAACGCAAGCCACACCAAGCGGCCCTTGGACCGGGCCATGGCGGTGGTTGGAGGCTTTGCTTTAGGTTTTGCGTTCGGGTGGGGCGCGGCCATACAGTTTTTATCCCAGTTTGTCACAGAGCCATGGGCCTGGTTCTGGGTGTTGGAGCGGCCTGACACCGCGCTGGTATGGGGCCTTGTGTTCGGGATCGTCGGGGCTTTGCTTGGCCTCAAGCGGGGCCTTGGTCCATTGGCGCCTCTGGCCGTCGCCATCCCTGTGGCTTTGCCGTTCATGCCCGCGTGGATTCCTTTTTTCCGCGTGTACCAGGCGGTGGCGATAGACTTGGGTATGCCCATCCTGGCGCTCAGCTTTTTCGCCACATTGGTTAACCTGCTCCCCCCCAGGCCATGGAGCGTATTGAACCACGAGATGGACTCACCCAGAGCGGCGAAAATGTTTTCTTGGGGGCTGCCGCTGTTGTTTGCCGCCTTGTCCTCTGGCGCTTTCATGACGGGAGAGAAGATAATGCGGGGCGCCGGGTTTACCGGGGACTCGCCTCAATATGTGCTGATCGCCGATGCGCTGGTCATCGACCATTCCCTGGATCTGATGCCTGCTATAATGCGGGAGGATCATATCAACTGGATAGAGGAACCGGTGGGGGGGCACGGAGAGACATACAATCTAACCGAGCACTATAGCAAATATAAAAGCGGATATTCAGTGGCCATTGCCCCGTTCGTGGCGATGGGATGGCTGACTGGCGGGGATTTTCGGCTTTGGTCCATATTCGGCACGCTTCTTTTTGGCATGGCAGTGACGTGGAACCTCTTCCGGCTGCTCCATTCGGACCTTAGGCTCCCCCCATCGACGGCCGCCATGGGGGTGGTCGGCGTGATGATCACCTTCCCCATGCTCGCCTTTGGTGTGCAGGTTTACCCAGAGATGCTCGCCGCCCTGATGGTCACCCTTGGTTTACGGTTTTTGATCAATGCGGAAAAAAGCGGCGCATGGGCCGCGATTGGGATGGGAGCGGCCATGGGGATGTTGCTGTTCCTGCATGACCGTTTTGGATTTTTCGGCCTTCCCGCTATCGTTGCGTATTTCTGGCTCACCCGAAAATCCGCATGGCGCGTGTGGCCTGTCTTTTTGGGCACGCTGACTCTCTTTGCCGGTATTGTTTTAATTGACCTTTACATCAGACATTTCGATGTAATCCCAAGAACGGGGCAATATGGCCGAGCGGGGCAATACTGGAACCCGCTGGGAGTGTATATAGGATGGATCGGCGGTTTGCTGGATAAAGGCCATGGCGCCCTTATTTACGCGCCTGTGTTCCTGATGGCCCCGGCGGGCATAATCTTCGCTGTTCGCGCCCGGCCCTGGCCCTCATGGCCATTGCTGGTGTTGATGGCGATTCCATACTTTCTGGTTCTCGGCTTCGATGAGTGGTGGGCGGGCACCAGCCCTCCCGGCACACGCTATATCGTGGCGTATTATCCGGCCCTGGCGGTATTCTTGGGCTTTTTCTGGAATTCCCGTCCGGCGGCGTGGGTCTATTGGCTTTTCTTCTGGCTTATCGGTGTGGGCCTGGCCATCACTCGCAACTTTTTCACTTATGCTGATGAATACTACCTGGTGCACCAATGTTACCTGGACCGAAGGCTGTTGACGCTGGATCCGTCACGGATATTCTTTGATTTCACGCAGGACACCGATCTGGCGGCTAAAACAGCGGCCTGGCTGGTGGTGACGGCGGTGCTGACAGCCATATGGCTGAAATGGCGTGACAGAGAAGTCGAGCCTACCCGGTTCTCGTTCTCGCTGGTAGCGGCCTTGTTTCTGCTGATCGGCGCTTTTTACACGGTCTTCCCGGAAAAATCCCATGTCTTCGCCCAACGGCAGAAGGGGAGCTTCGAATTGTCCAACCAGACCGGATGGACCTTATGGTCGGCGTCGCAACGCCAGATGGAGGCTGAAATACCATCACGTTTTCTACCTGTGGTCCCCTTCGATGAGCCTGAGGGAGAGTGGGTCCGGCTGGCGCCAGGGGTGACCAGAAATGGCCTGACGATTTTCGGCAGATATCTTAAACTGCCGCCGGGGAAATACAAAATCGAAATCCCCATCCGCGTCCCGGAGGGGAGCGAGGGGGATACTGGGTTTATTGAAGTGGTCGAGGTTCAGGAGAAAACCGAGCCATACCCCAAAAAGACATTCCTCCTGGCGGAGGGAGCGGTGGCGGAGTTCACCATCGATAGGCCAATGCTCAACGTGGAGGCCCGGCTGCGCTTGGACAACAAGACGCCGGTGGAGATCGGGCCGATGCGGATCACGGGCGCCACTTCACTGACAAGGAGCCAACCATGAGATTGTCGCAAATTGCCCTTGTGGCCTTATTGGCATTGACCACTCCCGCCATGGCCGACAAGCCGGCGCTGGATCTGGACCTGGTAAACGGAAAAGTGGGCCAAATGTTTGTCGGCTCCTCTCGCAAGGAATTCGCCAAATATTTCCGGGATGGGGGTGAAACCATCGGCACCTGGACCGCATTCCGGGATCAGGGATACTTCATTCAGCATGCTGGCCTGCGGAATATGGTCGGCCTCTGCTTAAGGCCCGGCACATGGCCGGACCGTTTATATGGATTCGGCCTGTATAAAGGGAAAATCAGCTTCGGCATCACAGGCGAATCCACCTTGGAGAGCGTGAAAAAAACGC
>JAOUNV010000588.1 GCA_029880775.1 Nitrospinota bacterium
CATGAATCTGGGTGGTCACGTTGTCAAAGCCGGCGCTTTCCAATATGTCGCGCATCTCCACTTGTGTGAAGGTCTTGCTTGCGGGATGGCTTGTGTGCCCCACTTCTCCTTTGGCCGGGCCCGCCACCAGAAAATCGCCCACCACCGCCACGCCGCCTGGCTTTAGCACCCTGTGCATCTCCCTGGCAGAAGACAACGGGTCGTGGACGTGATGCCACACCAACGCGCAGAAGGCCCGGTCCACCGAGTCGGTGTCCATGGGCAGAGCGGTGATGTCCCCCTCCCTCACCTCGATCCTATCCTCCACGACGGCTCTTTTCGCCCTGCGCCCAAACGCCGCCAGCATCTCCGGGGAGGAGTCTACCCCGATCACCTTTCCCTGCTCCACCTTGTGCGCCAGCTTGATGGCGTAAAACCCGGAGCCGCATCCTGCGTCCAGGATGGTTTCGTTCCCGGAGAGGTTTAGCAGCTGGACCATTTTTGGGAAGGGCTGGCCCAGCCAGGCAGACTCGAAAATCTCCCGCAGCCAGCTGGACATGAACCATGCGATGATTTTACCCTTGGTCCCGGAGTATTCCTTATCCATATGGCTGTGAGTCATTTTTGTTTCCTTGTTGTTGGGGCGTCTGTGTTTTTCATGGTAAATCATTTCCAGCTACAGTGAAACCATTCGGAGACGTCAATGCGTATTTTTTTATTGTCAGTAGAGTCAATAGTGGTATTGAGCTACCATGAACGGGCGTATAGTATCTGCGCTAAGCCCATTAGATGGAAGTTCAGCACAGAGACTCATAAAATCGGAACACAGGAAGTGGAAAAGGAAACGGTAGCAATATGAAGAAAACTGTAGAGGGAGTTGTATTTATTGCTTTGTTGGGGGTGACAGGGCTGTTCATTATTAGCCTGCCTGAAGCCAGCGGCGATATCAAGGTTGGATTTCTTAGTATCTCAGGAGCTGTTATTCTCGCCATTTATGCTAATTACAACTCCAGGCAGCGTGAAATCGACGCGCATCGTTTTATTAAGATGCGCGAAATCGAGGCGCGTCATTTTGCTGACAAGCAGCAAGCATATTTGAAATATTTCAACATTGTGTTTGAAGAGCTTGAGAAAATAAAAAAGCTGAAAAGCAGTTCTGCTGATACATCAAGTAAAGGAGAAGACAAGAAGAAAGAAAAGCTCCAAGAAGATATGATGGAGTTCAAAAAAGGCCTTATGACCTGGGGGAGTTCAAAAGCTATCCGAGCTTGGAATGATTTTGAAATGTTAAGCGGGGAGGGGCCAATAGAAAATCAGCAGCCAGAAGAAAAAATAAAAGAGTTCAACTCTGCATCTGACAATTTTCTCCGGGTAATAAGGGAAGATTTAGGGCACGATGATTCATCATTGAAACCCGGTAGTCTGTGGGGATTGATTCTCAATGCAAAGAGCAAGAGAGAATTATTCGAACAATTAAAGGATCAATAATAGCGACATCGATTTCCCCAGAGGGCTTCTCTCTACAACATAAAAAAACCGCCACGATCTATATCGACCGTGACGGTTCTGAAATCTAACTAGCTTATCCTCGACTAACCAGACATCGGCTAGTCGAAAACAACAGGCTACGGGAGCGGTGTCTTAGTACATTCCGCCCATGCCGCCCATTCCACCCATGCCGCCCATGTCTCCACCCGGCATGCCGCCGCCGGCCGGTTTCTCCTCCGGCAGCTCCGCCACCATCGCTTCGGTGGTCAAAAGCAGCGAGGAGATGGACGCCGCGTTCTGCAACGCTGTGCGGGTCACCTTTGTGGGGTCGATGATCCCGGCGTTCACCATGTCGACATATTCGCCGCTGGCGGCGTTCAGGCCGACACCCTGTTTCTCCTTCAGCACACGCTGAACCACCACAGAGCCTTCCAGCCCGGCGTTGTTGGAGATCTGTCGCAGCGGCTCCTCCAGAGAGCGGCGGATGATGTTCACGCCCACTTCCTGGTCGTGATTCTCCGTCTCCAGATTATCCAGGGCGGCGATGCAGCGCAGCAGGGCCACTCC
>JAOUNV010000589.1 GCA_029880775.1 Nitrospinota bacterium
GCCCAGCCTGGATATCGTACATATCCTTTTCGCCGCCGCCACCGGTGATCATGTGGTATTTAAGCCCCGTCATTTTCCTGTGACCGTATGGCTCCAGGTACTCCTTCAGTTGGTCCATATCCAGCTCGTACCCCTGATCCCTGTAAAAGTCGCGATAATCAGGATGGCCAGGGTAGCCGGACTGGGGGTTCCATATTCTCCGGCTCGACTCCAGGTCCCGCCCAAACGCCGCAATCCCAGGGTTTGCCGAAACCGGGGCCATGGTCCCAAAGGGTGGTTTGGGAGACGCAGCCAGCAGGCCATGGGCGTCCAGGAAAAAATAGCCAATCCCCTGGTCGGCCAGCATCTGCTCCAGCCCAGGCTCATAGCCGCATTCCGGAAGCCAGAACCCCTCCGGCGATCGACCGAAAACTCTCTCGAAATAGCGAAGCGCCACCTTAATCTGCGCCTCGGCCGCCCGCCTGTTTATCATTATCAGCGGCAGATACGCATGGGTGGCCGAAGTGGTGATCAGCGTGATGGCGCCAGATTTCCACAACCGGGAGAATTCCGACAACAGATCCCCCTGGTATCGGCGTGTGAATAGCTCTTGAGCTTTCTCGAACCATTCCAGGTACATCCCGGCCACCGGAGCCAGCCCCTTGTCATGGGCCAGCCTTTGCGTCTCCTGCCGGGCCAGGGAGATGGATCGTTCCAGGTGGCCTTTATACCTGCTCATCAGCAGCGGATCCCTCAGCATTTCACATAAAGTTGGTGATATGGAAAGGGTCACCTGGAAAGGGATTTGGTCCACTTGCAGACGGTCGAACATATCCAGCAGTGGAAGGTAGGTCTCGGTAATCGCCTCGAACAGCCAATCTTCCTCCAGGGCGGCTTTCAGGTCTGGGCGGCGCACGAATGGAAGATGGGCGTGCAGGAGCAGCAAAAGGTACGCCTTGGGGGCCATGGGCGGGGCCGACCTGGGCAGATTGACAGGCGCGCCGGGGCCGGGCGGCCCTAGCGCACTATCCTGATTTCGCGAGAGATGGTAATGTCAGTCTCCATGTCCCCTCCCTCTTTTAGCAACACCCTGACTGGTATTTCAGTCAACCCATCGTGCAGTAATATCTTTGCGGTGAAAAAGCCCTCCGGCCCCACCTTGATCTCCCTGGCGCCCAGAATAATGGTCGCGCCAGGGGTCGCGCCGCCGTACAACGTCAATTCAGTATTCAGCCACAGCTGCCCATCGCTGTCTGATGTGGCGCCGATGGAGGAAAAACCAGCGCCCGACAAGAGACCGGCGTTGGCCAGAGACCCTTCTTGCGATTCCAGGCTCCAGCCGAAAGGTGAACCTGGCGCCACCGCCGCGGCGGCTGTGAGATCCACCAACTTGGAGATTCCCTCGGCCGTAATTCCGGCCATCTGATCGCCGGGCAATGTCACTTTATTTGAATAAGCGGCAGGGCAGAATCTTCCCTCGTTGTCCAACAGCCCGATCGCCGACATGTAAGTACGCTCCGCCTTCGGCAGATCCGCATATATCGAGCCGGCGCCACTCTCTACTACAAAATCGTAATACAGAGGCTTTCCCATCTGGGTCTCCTCGCTATCGGACACATCGTAAACCCGCACAACCCAACGGACAAGGCTCCAATGCTTGCCGATGGTTTTTTGGGCTTCGTCAGCTCTTCCAGGAGTTACCTCCCAGTATATGTACATGGACCCGGATCCCTTGGCCATGGCAGAGATACCAGTCTCCTCATACCTGCTGGGTAGCTCGTCGGAACCGGAGGGGCTTAATTCGTAATCCTCCTGTTCGTCTTGTGAGAAAAACTTCTTCGCATCCGGTTTGATTTCCCACTTCTTGCTACTTGCCGATGGTTTTTTGGGGGAAGATGGCGTAGTCTTCAGTTTTGCGGCGGCCTTCGATTTAGCGGCAGCCTGCGGCTTGGTGGCGACTAACTGCTTGGGAGCCGCCTTTGGTTTCCCCGCAGCCAACTGCTTGGGAGCGGCCTTCGGTTTAGCGGCGGCCTTCGGTTTAGCGGCTACCTTCG
>JAOUNV010000590.1 GCA_029880775.1 Nitrospinota bacterium
CCACAAAGGGCCCGCCCATTCCCACATAGGCCTCCGTCTCCACATTCATCGGTTTTTCCTTCAAGGCGATAAACGCCCCCACGAAGGGGATGAACATGGGCGCCCCCACATCCAGGCCCTTCTGCCGGGCAGCCAGGTAGTGCCCCATTTCGTGGAAAAAGATCAGCGCCACCAGCCCGGCGGCGTACATCCAGCCGAAGACCAGCGAATAAGCGAACACAGAGAGGAACATGGTCCCGCCTGTGGAGAGAATTTTTAGCAGTTTTCCTGAAGCCAGCAGTGTGATGAGAAACTTCATAATCGGTCCATTATATACTGGTTCTGGGAAAAATATCCGAAGAGCGAAATTCAGGTGCGCGCTATCGCCAGCCGCTTTGGCGTTGATTTGTTAGGATAACATAATCCTCACAGCCGCCCCAATATTTGATATATTCTTGCTGACATACAACGAGTGATAGGGATAACAAATGTTTATCATATACTGGAGAGGAGACCACGATGCCGCGCCTGACCAGGAGACGGCGTGTATCTGGGGAGTGTGCCTGGCGTGAACCTGAAACTGAGGACACTCTCCGGCCTGTCATCCATATTCCTTTTCGCGGATGAGAACCAGGCGGATCTGGCTGCGGCGCTGGCCGATTGCGAGGTCAACGAATATCAGCCGGAGGAGCTGATATGCAGGGAAGGGGAGTATGACGAGAATTGTCATGTGATCCTCTCCGGCATGGTCCAGGTGGGCCTGCCCAGAGGCGGGGGGGGCAGGGGGAGCCGGATAATTCTTAGTGATGGAGAGGTGTTCGGCGAGATCGCCGCCCTGTCCGGGGCTCCACGCACCGCCAACATAGTAGCAATGAAGCCTTCGGTCATTTTGAACATTTCCAGAAGCAGTATGTTCCACCTTCTGGACAAGTTCGGCTCCATACAGAAAAAGATGGACGCTCTGTACCGGGAGAGGGCGTTGAGGAACCAGCTTATGAAGGTTCCCATGTTCTCCGGTGTATCAGAATCCTTTGTGGACGGGCTGGTGGATCGGGTCAGCATGGTTTCGTTTGGCAAGGGGGATGTGATTTTCCATGAAGGGGACGATGCGGACGCCTTATACCTGATCCGGTATGGGTTCGTGAAGGTGAGCCAGAACAAAGATGGGAAAGAGAAAGCGCTGGCGTACCTGAAGGAAGGGCACTGCTTTGGCGAAATGGCCCTGCTAAATGAGGGAGAGAAACGGATGGCCACAATCTCCGCCATCAACCGAGCGGAGGTTATCAAAATATCGGTGGAAGATTTTCGCAACCTGCTCTCCAGCTACCCTGGCATTAGGCGAAACCTGGAATCCGCCGCCGGACAGAGGGAGGAGCGAAACCTGCAAATCAGCCAGGACGCCAGCCTGGCCAACGCGCTACAGACCACCATTGAGGATGGTGTCATCTCCACCAGATCGCTGCTGATAATGGACACCACCAAATGCGTCCAGTGCGACACTTGCGTGGAAGCCTGCGCCGCATTGCACAACGGCAAGTCCAGGCTGGTTCGAAACGGCGCCAAGATCAGCAGCTTCATTTTCATTCCCACTTCCTGCCGCAACTGCGAAGATCCCACCTGCATGGCCCAGTGTCCCACCGGCGCCATCACCAGGGACAGTAACGGGGAGATATATCACAAGGACTTCTGCATCGGATGCGGCGGCTGCGCCAGAAATTGCCCCTTTGGCAACATCAGCATAGCCGAGCTTGACGAGGATCCCGGCCAGGGTGTCATAAAAAGAGTTTTCTCCTTCATGTTCGACGGAGGCAAGGGAAAGGAGGAGCTGCAAAATATTGACTTGGACCGCAGAAGCCAGGGTGATAAGGATATGGTGGAAAGAAGAAAGGGTGGCTCCGGCATGCGCAAAAGAAAGAAAAAACGAAAAGCGGTGAAATGCGACATGTGCCGTGGATTCAGCTATATGGGGTGCGTATACAATTGCCCCACCGGCGCGGCGCGGCGGGTGGATCCCACGGAGTTTTTCTCCGACCTGACCACGGTGGGATGATC